>JACMNW010000312.1 GCA_014378345.1 Pseudorhodobacter sp.
AGCTGCGTGGTAGAGCCGGGGCCGCCGCCGGTCAGTTGCACGACAAGATCGAACATCTTGAAATTCTCAATCCCCCGAAACAGCACGGCCAGCATCAGGAACGGCAGCACCATCGGGATGGTCAGCGTCCAGAACTGCCGCCATTTTGAGGCGCGGTCACATTCGGCTGCCTCGTAAATGCTGGTGGGGATCGACCGCAGGCCTGCGAGACAGATCAGCATGACAAAGGGCGTCCACATCCATGTATCGACAATAACGATGGCCCAAGGGGCAAGGGCCACTTCGCCGATCATCGAGAAACTGGCGGGGTCTGTGCCGGATATGAACTGGATGAAGTAATTGAACAGGCCGATTTGTGGCTGGTAAAGGAAGGTCCAGAAGTTGCCGACAACGGCGGGCGAAAGCATCATCGGCAGCACGATCAGCGTTGTCCATAAATCATTGCCGCGGAATTTCTTGTTGATCAGCCACGCAAGGGTAAAGCCGATAAGAACCTGAAACACGATGGTCCAGATCAGGAAATGTGCAGTGGCCTGCATGGATATCCATGTATCGGGATCTGTCAGGATCTTTTGATAATTTTCGATACCGACAAATTTTACAGGGTTGTTCGGGCGATTGGTGCGAAAATTGGTCAGGCTTAACCGGATGGTCCAGATCAGCGGGAAGATGTTGACGGCCAGCAGCAGGAAAATTGTGGGCCCGACGAACAACCAGGCAATGGCCCGGTCAGACAGGCCACGAATGCGGCGGGCAATTTTTTTAGGTGTGGCATCCGCTACGCGTTGCACCAAAGGATCGGACATGGGTTTGGCTTTCCTGAGGGCTTCTGCGGATAGGTAAGGATGCGCGAGGCCAGATTGGCCCTCATTAGCCTCGCGCGCAATATCGCCCGCCGCTTGCAATGGCGGGCGATAATGGGGTCAGTACTTGCCTTCTTCTTCAAACGTGGCTTGCCAGTCTGTGACCAGCCCGTCCAAAGCCTCTTTCGCGGTGCCCTGACCTGCGACCACATAATCGTGGAACCGCTTTTGCGACGATTGCAACAAGGTTGCATAGCTGGGTTCAGCCCAGAAATCTTTGACGATTGCCATCGAATCGAGGAAGGTTTGCGCATAGGGCTGTGAGGTGGCAAAGCCCGGATCTTCGACCACAGCGCGCAGGGCGGAATAGCCACCAAGTTTCCACCATTTGGCCTGCACGTCGGGTTGTGCGAACCATTTGATGTAAGTCAAAGCGGCTTCTTGTTTGTCTGACGCGGCCACAACCGAAATGCCCTGCCCGCCGAGTTGTGCAAATTTGTCGCCGTTCGGGCCAGCTGGGTTGGCGAAGTAACCGGTTTTATCACCACCAACATTGGCATCGGTGTTAAAGCCTGGCCATGTAAAGGCAAAGTTCATCTGCAGGGCAACTTGGCCTGATTTGAACGCATCAACGCCTTCGCCCATGTAGCTGTTGGACGATCCTGGTGGCACGCAGCAATCGTAGAGCGCTTTGTAATATTCAAGACCCGCAACCGCGGATTCAGAGTTTACAAAGCCTTCCATATCATAGGGCTTTTCAGGGTTGTCGTATTTAAAGCCAAAGCCATAAAGCGTGTTCATGACACCCATGGTGATGCCTTCAGAGCCGCGTTCGGTGTAGATCGAGGCGCCATAAACTTTAGTGCCGTCAATATCGCGGTTCTGGAAGAAATCTGCGATATCTTTCAATTCTGCATAGGTGGCAGGCACGGCGAGATCGCGGCCATATTTGGTTTTGAATTCTGCCTGCAGTTCCGGGCGCGCAAACCAGTCTTTGCGGTAGGTCCAGCCGACAACATCACCAAAGGCGGGCAGCGACCAATAATTTGGCGTGTTCTTTGGCCATTCGGAATAGCCGGTTACGGTTGCCGGAATGAAGGCATCCATCGAAATGCCATTGGCGTCAAAGAAGTCGTTCAGTTTGACATACTGGTTGTTTTCCGCAGCGCCGCCGATCCACTGGCTATCGCCGATCATCAGATCGCAAAGTTTGCCGCCAGAGTTCAATTCGTTCAGCATGCGGTCTGTGAAGTTGGTCCATGGCACGAATTCGAAAGACATTTTGTTGCCGGATTGTGCCTCATATTCTTTTGAAAGCTCGACCAGCGCATTTGCCGGATCCCATGCAGCCCAGCACAGGGTCAGGTCTTCGGCATGCGCTGCAGAGGCAGCCCCGATCACAAGTGACAAGGCAGTGGTGGCGGCAAGGTATCTTGACGTCATGGTAGTTCCTCCCGGGTTTGAAGTCTGGGGCGAGTACGAATTCACAGCGAATCTGCCTGACCCTCTTCCTTGCTGACACCGTAAGCCGAGAAGACTTACCGTGTCTATATTTTTTTTGAGGTACGCACCTCATTTTCTTATCAGGGCGAATTCTGGAAGATTTTATGCAGCTATAAATGCTTAATTCAGGCCTGTTCTTCCGGCCCGGTTGGCAGATTTTCCCGCAAGACAATTTCGATGCGCAACTGTTCCTGGCCAGCATCAATCGGGGTTTTATCTGTTTTTGCACGCAGAACCCGCAGCGCGGATCGAACCAGATGGCCAACATTTTGGGTGATTACGGCCGCCATTTTTCCAGCGATCAAGGCATCGCGCACATGCGGCGTCAGCTCATGGCCGATGACCACAAGCTGCCCGGTAAGCCCCAGATCGTCTATCACTTGCGTCAGTGCACGGTGGCCAGACCCAAGCAGATAAATGCCGCCTACACCCGAAAATTGCTTCAGCATTTCCCCAACCACCCGGCGCAACACATCCGGCGAGCCATGACTTTCCAACGTCGGCAGAACATCGACTAGGGGGAAATCACGCCCTATCACTTCATCAAAGCCAAGACGGCGTTCCACCGCTTCGCGCAGCAACATCGACTGCGCGACGACCGCCACTTTTTGCGGCCCATTCCCCAGAAAACGGCCCATTAACACGGCAGACGTGCGCCCCGCAGCCCGGTTATTAATGCCAACGAAGTGGTCTCGTTCCGTGTTGGGCAGATCTGATACCAGCGCCACAACCGAAATGCCGCGCAGCCTTAGCGCCTTTATCGCATCCCGCAGAATTGGGGTTTCCGGCGCCATCAGCGCCACGCCGGCCACAGCTTTTTCTGGCAGTTCAGCCAACAAAGCGGCCAGCGCATGCGGGTCTTCGCTGGGAAAGGTAATCACCTCAATTTCCGTACGCGCGGCCAAAGCCGCAACCGACGCAATCGCCAGTTCTGCGCGCAGCGTTTGCACGAATTGGCTTTGCGTATCTGGCAGCACGAAGGCCATACGATAATTCCGCTGCCTTGCAAGGTTGGCGGCAGCCATGTCGCGCACATAGCCCAGTTTGGCAATCGCGTCCGATACGGCAAGAATTGTCTTTTCCCGCACGCCGGGACGTTCGTTCAGAACCCGGTCAACCGTTGCCAAACTAACGCCCGCCTCGCGGGCTATATCGATGACAGTGGGGCGCAAACAAAAATCCTCTTTGGCGCAGTATCATGCGCCGTTTGAGGTACGTCAATCAGTGCTTATCCAAGCGTCAGGAAATAGCGGCATCTGTACCGAAAAAATGCAGCAACAGCGCCATTGGCTTAGAACACCAGGAAGTCCTGATACGTCAGCGCAGTGCCATCAACCAAGGATGCAATCAACTGACGCGCGCCGTTCCCCGATCCATCCGCATCGAAATAGATGTCACCATTGGCTTGGTCATAAATGATATGTTGGTTCGCATTGGTCGCCGCCGTTCCAAGAACAAACGCGTCTGCGGACAATGCACCAAGACCAAGCCCAAACGCGGCACCCGAAAGCCCGATCGTATCGTCTGCAGCGTTGAAATCGTAAATTGTATCGACGTTGATACTGCCAAATTCAGCAAAGTAGAAAGTGTCTGCGCCTGCGCCTCCAGTAAGGAAATCACGACCCAGACCGCCAGCAAGGTCGTCATTTCCAGCGGCACCATCAAGGCGGTCATTGCCAGCCAAGCCAAACAAATCGTTGTTCATTGCGTTGCCGGTCAATCGGTTTGCAAGCGCATTGCCAGTGGCATTTGTATCAGCATTGCCTTGAATAACCACATTCTCAACCTGATTAGCCAAGATATAGTTTGCCGTGGTGTAGGCTGTATCTGCGCCACCTAAGGCATTTTCGATGATCACATCGCTGCTGTCATCGACATAGTAGCTGTCGTTGCCGCTACCACCCTGCATCGTATCAATACCGGTTCCACCATTCAGAATGTTCGCAGAAATGCCGCCCGTCAAACGGTCATTTCCCGCCCCGCCATACATGCGGTCACTGCCAACGCTGCCATCGAGACTGTCGTTGCCGTCACCACCATAAAGCTGATCATTTCCATCACCTCCAACGACGGTGTCATTACCATCATCGCCGTACACAAGGTCATTGCCGGCACCCCCTGCGACGTAGTCATTACCCAAGTTGCCATGCAGCAGGTCACTGTCATTGCCGCCATCAATGTTGTCATTACCGCCTTGGCCGGAAATTGTATCGCGGCCAGCAAAACCGAGGATCGCATCACGATTGGCTGTGCCGATTATTACTTCCGATAACACGCTGCCGTTTATAGGATTTGCGTCGCTCCCGGTTACCGTTATGGTGACACTTTGGGTTTCGGATGTGCCATCCCAACCCAAAACGGTATAATTAAAGGTCTCAGTAGCGCTTTGTCCAAACGCCAGATATTCAAAAGCGCCGTTGCTGGAATAGACAAGTGTCAGTCCATCAGCTGCTACAGTGACACTGCCAAGCACGCCTGAGACATCGATCCCTGAAATACGCTTGGCATCAACATCATTTGCCAAAACGCTCAGCACACGCGCTGGTGCGTCACTTACAACGGCGTATGCATCGGCAGCCGATACCAAATCCACCTCTTCGACTGTAATCGAGGCAATCCTGAATGCATCCATACGGCTGAAGGCGGCAATACCTAGATAGCTACCATAAATAGCGACATCATTTGTGTAATCGGCAGGATCAATTACCTGCAAGCTTGATGGATC
>JACMNW010000313.1 GCA_014378345.1 Pseudorhodobacter sp.
AACTGTTCCATGATCATGTGCTGGTCAAGGAACCCGGCACCGCAAAGCGCACGCCCTGGCATCAGGACGGGCCCTATTACTTTGTCGAAGGCCGCCAGAACGTCAGTTTCTGGTCACCGCTGGACCCGGTGCGCGAGGCCAGTTTGCACTGTGTGGCCGGATCGCACCTGTGGCCGCGTGAGGTGCTGCCGACACGCTGGGTGGCAGAGACAAGTTTTTACCCTGACCCTGAATTATATATGCCCGTGCCGGACCCGGATGCCGAAGGCATGACGGTGTTGGAATGGCAGATGGAACCGGGTGATGCGGTGGCATTCAACTACCGCACCCTGCACGGCGCGCGCGGCAATAATGCGGGCACACGGCGGCGGGCGTTTTCCTTGCGGCTGGTGGGGGAGGACGCGCGCTATGTGGAGCGGCCCGGTCGGACCTCGCCGCCCTATCCGGGCCATGGCATGCAGGCGGGGCAGCGGCTGCGGGACGATTGGTTTCCGGTGCTGCTTCCCGTTCCGGCAGAAGCCTGAATGTGCAGCAAACCGCCGCAAAGCTGGGCGTTGCAGCGGTAGCATGTAGATACCGCTTTGGTTGTATAAAGTTGTGTTCTTTCGTTCGAAATGCGGTAACCTTCCTGTAGATAACATCTGTGGAAAGGGCATTCTGATGACAAGGTTGCATTTTTTACCGCTTTCAGGGCAAAGCGACGCAAACTTTCGCGCCACAAACCCACCGATGCCTGAAGCGATTGACTTGACTCAACCCATGTATGTGGTTGGCACCGAAGGCAAAGATGTTCTTTATTCTTTGAACGGCAATGACACGATGTTGGGTCTTGGCGGCAACGATTCACTTTTTGCGAGGGGTGGCAACGATAGCATCGCTGGTGGTGGCGGCATTGATTGGATCTATGCTGGTGACGGGAACGATTCCGCCTACGGTGGTGCCGGGCAAGACGTCATCATGGGCGATACAGGGGATGACAAGCTTTACGGCGAAGCGCGGCTTGACCGACTTTATGGTGACGATGGCAATGACACGCTTTGGGGCGGCGATGACTTTGACATTTTAGCCGGGGGTGCGGGTGCAGATGTGCTTTATGGCGGCGCAGGCGCGGATTACTTTGATTTCCATAATTTCTTTGAGGTAGGTTTAGCCCCCGGCACGATCGACAGGATTGAGGATTTTGAAGATGGAATTGACAAGATCCGCCTGAACGGAATGGATTCTGATACCGTTCACCATGGCAACAACGTGTTTCGCCTTAGCCAAACGGCGCAGCACGATGGATTACCCGGATCACTGCGCGTGGTGATTGCAAATGGCGATACCTTTGTGATGGGGGACCGAGATGGCGATAGTGTCTCTGATTTCAGCATTCAAATTGTTGGCATACATACGTTGAGTTTGGGTTCCGTGCTTGCGCGCGGGTCGTCGGCAAGCGGCGATATTCTGAGCGGAATGGCGCAATCGGCGTTTCCGGGCCAGTTTATTACCGGCACCGCAGCCGATGATCAGATTTATGGAACTGCTGGTAATGACACGATCGAAGGACTCGGCGGCTTTGACGAGCTTCATGCTGGTGCCGGGGATGATGAGGTGTTTGGCGGCGACGATGGCGACAAGCTTTACTGCGACGATGGTGCGGATACGGCTTACGGCGGGATGAGCAATGATATCATTTATGGCGGGCTGGGCGATGACAAGCTCTTCGGTGAACCCGGAAACGACTATCTTCTGGGCGGAGACGGAAATGACACGCTTGCAGGCATTGTTGGCAACGATACCTTGAACGGTGGAAGCGGTGCCGACTATCTGATTGGCGGTGAAAAAGCAGACGTCTTTGCCTTTTACAGCCACACCGAAACGGGCCTTGCCCCAGGTTCTCGTGATATCATTGCGGATTTTGAGGTTGGACTGGACAAAATTGATTTACGCAAGATTGACGCCGATGCCGTGCGCAGCGGCAACAACGTCTTTCGCCTAAGCCAGACCACGGTGCATGACGGGTTGCCGGGGTCTTTGCGTGTTGTGGACTACAACGGCAATACTTTTGTGATGGCAGACCGCGATGGTGACAAGGTTTCGGATTTCACCATTCAGCTTGAGGGTATTTATCAGTTGACGGCGTCAGATTTCTACCTTTAGCCACCGGTTGCATCGCACTTTAGATCAACGCAACCCAAGCCCGTGCTATTGTAAGACCTGCGGCATCTGATGTCGCGCCAAGTGAGGCTGCTAGGGCAGGGTGGGTTTGCGCCCAGCCCGCTTGGCGCGCCTCGACAATATCGGGAAATTCGCGTGTCCAGTCGGCCACCACCGCCCGGTTCGCCTCGAAATGAAACTGCATGCCATAGGTGGCGCGGCCGATGCGAAACGCTTGATGCGGCGCGGCCTTGGTCTGTGCCAAATGCACCGCCCCGTTTGGCAGCGTAAAGGTATCTGTGTGAAATTCGAAGATCGGGAAGATGTCGTTAAGCCCGGCAAACACCGGGTCCGTACGGCCAGCGTCAGTGAGTGTCACGTCGCACCAGCCAAATTCCGGCGCGGTGCCAAGGTGGTTTTGCGCGCCGTAGGCACGGGCCAATATTTGGCTGCCCAAGCAAATGCCCAACACCGGGCGGTCTGCGTCTGTCATCGCCCGCATCAGCGCCGCGAGCGCTGGCAAATGTGGGTGAGTGTGATCATCCGTTGCCGCCTGTTCGCCACCAAACACCACCATGGCATCATGCCCGTCGATCAGCGTGGGCAACGGCTGGCCGCGAAACGGCCGGTAAATTTCAACCCGCGCGCCCGCTTCATGCAGCGCCACGCCGATCTGGCCGTGATGGGTAACTTCGGTATTCTCGACTATGGCAACACGCATTTTAACGCCCGGCTGTTTTGGTATGGTCACCACGCCCCACGTGGCTATGCAAGCCCCCTCGATTGGCTTTCGCAATTGCAAGGCCCTTGCCAATTGCCCTTGCCAATCTGCCCCGCCCGTGAAAAAGCGACCCGTCAAACGAACCCTTCCAAGGAGACTGCCATGGAGATTCGCGAGGCGCTGACCTTCGATGATGTTTTGCTTGTTCCCGCTGCCAGTTCCGTGCTGCCAGCCATGGCCGATACATCGACTTTCGTCACCAAATCCATTCGCATGAACATACCCTTGCTGTCATCGGCGATGGACACCGTCACCGAAGCGCGCATGGCGATTGCCATGGCGCAGGCGGGTGGCATTGGGGTTATTCACCGCAATCTGGACCTTGAGGCGCAAGCGAATGAGGTGCGCCGCGTCAAGCGATTTGAGTCCGGGATCGTTTATGCGCCGATCACCCTGACGCCCAACCAGACGCTGGCTGACGCGAAGGCTTTGCAAGACCGCTACAACGTAACGGGTTTTCCCGTGGTGGATGAGGTGGGCCGTGTGGTGGGCATTGTGACCAACCGCGACATGCGCTTTGCATCCGATGACCGCACGCCGGTATCTGTGATGATGACCACGAACAATCTGGCGGTGCTGAATGAACCCGCTGATCGCGACACTGCGATTTCCTTGATGAAAGCACGGCGCATTGAAAAGCTGTTGATTACCGATGGGGCGGGCAAGTTGACCGGGCTTTTGACATTGAAAGACACCGAACAATCGGTGTTGAATCCGCATGCCTGCAAAGATGCGCTTGGGCGGCTGCGGGTTGCGGCGGCGTCTACCGTGGGCGACGCCGGGTTTGAACGCTCCCGCGCGCTGATTGAAGCGGGGGTTGATATGGTGGTGATTGATACCGCCCACGGCCATTCCGAAGGGGTGGCTCGCGCGGTGGAACGGATCAAGGCGATGTCGAATGCCGTGCAGGTGGTGGCGGGCAATGTGGCCACGGCATCGGCGACACGGGCGTTGATTGATGCGGGCGCCGATGCAATCAAGGTCGGCATCGGGCC
>JACMNW010000314.1 GCA_014378345.1 Pseudorhodobacter sp.
AACGATCGGCTACCTGACGCCGGTTGGAAACGCGCCTATCTGGCAGAAATTGATCGAATAGCAGCTGAAACCCCGGGCCGCGTATTACAATCAGTCTTCTTTGGTGGCGGCACGCCTTCGCTGATGGACCCGGATCTTGTGGCGGGCATACTGGAGAGAATCCGCGCATCATGGCCCCAATCCAACGACTGGGAGGTAACGCTTGAGGCAAATCCCGGATCAGTAGAGGCGGGACGATTTTTGGGGTTTTCTGACGCTGGCGTGAACCGAATTTCGATGGGTATTCAAGCCTTACGCGACGAAGATTTGCGCAAGCTGGGGCGGTTGCATTCTGTAGCAGAGGCAAGGAAGGCCTTCGATGTTGCGCGCAAAGCATTCAAGCGGGTTAGCTTTGACCTTATCTACGCCCGCCAAGACCAAAACCTTGCGTCCTGGGGTGTCGAGCTACAGGAGGCCGTGGCGATGGCCGCCGACCATCTGTCACTTTATCAGCTGACTATTGAAGATGGCACGGCCTTTGGTGACAGGTTTGCAAAGGGAGGCCTGAAGGGCCTGCCGAACGAAGATTTATCGGCGGAAATGTATGACCTCACGCAAGACATTTGCGATGCGGCAGGTCTTCCTGCCTATGAAGTTTCAAACCACGCGGCACCGGGCATGGAATCGCGGCACAATCTGATTTATTGGCGCGGCGGCGACTATTTGGGCATTGGCCCGGGCGCACATGGGCGCCTGACGCTAGACGGTATCCGCTGGACCACCGAGGCGCCACGCGCGCCGGGGGACTGGTTAACAAGGGTTGAAGCGGGCAACAGGGGAGAGCTGCCACGCGATGTGGTGCCGGGGGCGGAGCGTGCGCTGGAGTATTTGATGATGGGCCTGCGGTTAAGCGAGGGGATAGACCTGTCGCGGTATATGACGCTTGCAGGGATTGCGCTAAGTGATAGCAAAATCAATAGCTTAGTGGATATTGCCATGATTTACAGAACAAGCAACGGCATTGCCGCCACCGCAAAAGGGAGGTTGGTTTTAAACGCCGTGATACGTGAACTGGCAGCTTAAACAGAGCCGTCGCGCGGTAAGTCTGAAAGAACCCGGCAGAGCAGATCGAGGTCTTCAAGCGTGTTATAGCGAATGGTCAGCAGACCCGTTTCACCGCCAGGCTCGTGATTAATGCGCACAGACATTTTCAAATTGGCGGATAAATCTGCCTCTAACGCCCGGGTGTCTGCGTCTTTTTGCTGACCGGACTGTACGGATTTGGGTCGCATTGGTTTTTGGGACACCGATTTAGCGAGACGTTCAGTCTCCCGTACAGAAAGCCCTTCGGCAACAACGCGTCTGGCAAGGGCTGACGGGTCAGGGCTGGTGATGAGGGCGCGCGCGTGGCCCGCAGACAGCTTGCCCTCCCGGACCAGCGCTTGAACATCATCCGGCAGGGTAAGCAGGCGCAACAGATTGGCGATATGACTGCGACTTTTTGACAGTGCCTCCGCCAGCTTTTCTTGGGTATGACCGAACCGATCCATCAATTGGCGAAAGCCCAGCGCCTCTTCCATGGCGTTTAGATCGGACCGTTGAATGTTCTCGATGATCGCGACTTCAAGCACTTCTGTATCGTCGAACGCCCGAATAATCACAGGAACTTCATGAAGTTGGGCGATTTGGGCAGCGCGCCAACGCCTTTCACCGGCTACAATTTCAAGACGATCTGAGCCGGGGACTGGCCGAACAATCAAAGGCTGAATAATACCCTTCTGGCGGAGCGAAGCTGCGAGGTCTTGAAGAGCGGCCTCGGGGAAATCCCGGCGCGGCTGCAACGGGTTTGGAACCAGCCTTTCGACCGGAACCAGAATATCGGCACGCCGCGGTTCGGCAGCGCCTGCCGATTGATCAAATTTTACGTCGGCCATAAGCGCAGAAAGGCCCCGGCCTAAACCTCGACGATCTGGTGCTTTATCCATCTGCAGGCTCCTTTGGCTGGTGATCAATTGGGTGCCGAACCAACAGTTCGGCCACCAGGGCGCGGTACGCTTCGCTACCCTTGGACTGCGAATCATACATAAGAACCGGCAAGGCATAGGACGGCGCTTCGCTTACCCGAACATTACGCGGAATCATGGTTTTGAAAACCAGATCGCCAAGGTTTTGGCGCGCATCAGCCTCTACCATCTGAGAGAGGTTATTGCGGCCGTCATACATCGTTAAAACAACCCCTTCGATGCGAAGGTTGGGATTTGCTGTTTGCCTAATTTCGCGGATTGTGAGCAGAAGTTGCGACAAACCTTCTAAAGCGAAAAACTCACTTTGCAGGGGGACCAGCACAGAATGACACGCCACCATAGCGTTTACAGTCAGCAAACTAAGTGAAGGCGGGCAATCAATCAGAATAAAATCAAAGGCATAACCATCCATCGCGGGTTGTCTTAGGGCATCATGCAACAAAAAACTGCGCTTTTCATTTGCGACAAGTTCTATATCGGCAGACGACAGATCACTATTGGCAGGGCATATCCACAGATGATGTATCGCTGTTTTTTGGATGACCTCAACCAGAGGGGCTTCTTCAACAATGAGGTCGTAGGTGGTTAATTTGCGCTGCTGCGAACCAATCCCAAGACCTGTCGATGCGTTTCCTTGCGGATCAAGGTCAACGAGTAACACCCTGCCCCCGATTTCAGCCAGCCCTGCCGCAAGGTTAATTGCGGTCGTTGTTTTGCCAACACCACCTTTTTGGTTTGCAATGGCAATAATCTGGGGTTGTTTTTGCCGCGTAGGGTCAGACATGCACGATATTCCTAACAAGCAAAACAGTTGCAGATGCGTCTGTGACACTGCTGTGCGATTCAAGCAAAAACTGCCAATTCGCCTGCGCTTCACTAATTTCCGTTGCTGCCGACTTACCCTTTAGAAATATCGCAAGGCCGTCGCGGGCCAAGTGCCGTTTCGCAAAACCACAAAGGACCGAAAGTGACGCCAAAGCCCGGGCTGAGACAATATCCGCGCCAAGTGGTGGAACTGCCTCTATCCTGTCTGCGATAACATGCGTCCTGACGCCAAGCATCTGGCTGGCTTGCCTTAGAAAAGCAGCCTTTCGTTGGTCCGATTCAACAAGGGTAATGTGCATTTCCGGGGCCAATTGTTGCGCCAGAATTGCCACAACAAGGCCGGGAAGACCGCCGCCAGTTCCCAGATCAACCCAATGCTTGGCCATGTGCCCAAAATTGAAAACCTGAATGGAATCAACTATATGCCTTGTCCATACTTCTTTAATTGACGCGTGCGAAACGAGATTGATTGCCGCGTTCCACTTCACCAGCATTGCAACGTATTGCACCAGAAGCGCCTCTGTTTCACGTGAAACATTTGCATTGTCGGGCAGGGTAAATTCGTGGTCATTGATCATCTGAGGCTACGGTTGGGTTTTTTCCGCCGAAGCGCGGAAAGAATCAGCATCAGCGCAGCGGGCGTCATCCCTTCAATCCGCGACGCATGGGAAAGACTAACGGGTTGAAATCTTGATAGTTTTTGCTTTAGCTCGTTGGATAGGCCGTTGAGCCTGTGATAATCGAAACCTTCGAAAATTGCATGGCTTTCTTCCCGCTGCAGCGCGGCCACATCGTCTGACTGGCGGGCCAAGTATTGTGCGTACAGCGCATCATTCCCCGTTTGATCTTTGATCGATTCAGGAAGGCGCTCGAAATCCGGGCAAAGCGACCCCAGCAACGCCCGATCGACGCCCGGAAAAGCCAAAAGTTGAAAAGCAGTACGGCGCACCCCGTCTTGGCTTATTTTTACACCGGCTAAGGCAATTTGATGGGGCGTCAAAACAACGCCGTCAAGCGCCTGGCGTGCCGCCGCCAGTGCGTCGGCCTTTTGCGCGAACGCAAATCGGCGCTCGTCACCCACACACCCTGCGATCACGCCCACACTGGTTAATCTTTGATCGGCATTGTCCGCGCGAAGCGAAAGGCGGAACTCTGCGCGCGATGTAAACATGCGATATGGCTCTGTAACGCCTTTAGTGGTTAGGTCGTCAAGCATAACACCGATATAACTGGTGGAGCGGCTAAAATTCACGCCCTCACGGCCAAGCGATGCGGCAGCCGCGTTTATCCCGGCAGCAAGGCCCTGCGCGGCAGCTTCTTCATATCCGGTTGTCCCATTAATCTGTCCAGCAAAGTAAAGACCGGGCGCATTACGCACCTCAAGCGATGGCCTTAATCCCCGCGGATCAAAATAATCGTATTCGATGGCATAGCCAGGCTGTACAATTTCAGCCCTTTCAAGCCCGGCAATGGTTCTGACATAGCTTTCTTGAACATCTTCCGGTAGCGACGTTGAAATTCCGTTTGGGTATATGGTGGCATCATCCAGGCCCTCAGGCTCTAGGAAAACCTGGTGCTCTGCCTTATCTGCAAATCGAACGACTTTATCTTCGATCGAAGGGCAATACCTTGGGCCAACCCCATCAATATGGCCACCATACATTGCTGATTTAGCTAAGTTTTCTCTCACAATATCATGGGTTTGGCTGTTAGTGGACGTAATACCACAAGAAACCTGGCGCGCCTCTGGGGATGTATTCAAGAACGAAAACATGGTGGGCCGTTCATCGCCGGGCTGCATATCGACCCGAGACCAATCTATCGTTTTGCCATTTAGCCGGGGCGGCGTGCCCGTTTTTAACCGCCCCCGACCCAGATCCAGCGATCCAAGTCGATCCGCCAAGCGCACCGAGGGCGGGTCACCCAAACGCCCACCAGCGCGCTGCACGTCTCCGATATGGATGATACCGTTTAAAAATGTGCCGGCAGTTAACACCACAGCGCGCGCCAGAATTTCCGTACCGTCTGTCAGAACCACCCCAACAATGGCCCCGCGATCAAGCATCAGATCGGCAACTTCGGCCTCCAAAACCACCAAGTTGTTTTGCGCCAAAATCGCCCGCTGCACGGCGCGCCGATACAGCTTTCGGTCTGCTTGGGCGCGCGGCCCCTGTACCGCCGGCCCCTTTCCGCGGTTCAACAGGCGAAACTGGATCCCCGCGCTATCGGCGGCTTTTGCCATAATCCCATCCAGTGCGTCTATCTCGCGCACCAGATGGCCTTTGCCCAAGCCACCAATTGCCGGATTACAAGACATTACCCCAATTTTTTCACTTGATAGCGTAACCAGCGCAGTGGCTGCACCCATCCGCGCCGATACCGCAGCGGCCTCTGTGCCTGCATGCCCGCCGCCCACAACCAAGACATCATAATGTTTCACGTGAAACACCCTCATTTACCGATGCAAAAGCTGAAGAATATTTCATCCAGCAAATTTTCAACGCCTATCCGACCAACCAGAACGTCCAAAGATCGAATCGCTCTTCGCAGGTTTTCAGCCATGAGTTCCGTTCTACCTGCTCCAGTGGCAATTTCAACCTGTGCCAATTCCAACGCCGAAATAGCATCCAGCGCTGCGGCTCGATGCCGTTCGCGCGTCAGCGTCGACGACCCGGCAATTTGCGCGCCAAGCTTCGAGGATATCTGCTCCAGCAATTGCGGAATGCCAACCCCAGTCTTACCAGATACAGACAGAGTTTTGTTGTTCGTCCCACTTAAATCAGCCTTTCCGCACACTATCAAATCACCAGGCACAGGCGCGCAGCCTGGTGGAACCTCGCCATCCAAGGTTAGAAAAACGCGTAAATCAGCCAGCTCTGCTCGCGCTATCGCACGTTCAATTCCTATGTTTTCAACAGCATCGCTGGATTCACGCAATCCAGCTGTATCAAGCAAAATCACCGGCAAGCCAGCAAGCTCCATGCGCACTTCGATAACATCCCGCGTGGTACCTGCAAACTCTGACGTGATTGCTGCCTCCCGCCCGGCCAGACAGTTTAGCAAAGTTGATTTTCCTACGTTTGGCGCACCGATGATGGCAACTTCAAACCCTTCGCGAAGCCGTTCTGCAATAATAACACCATCCGCCTCCAGCTTCAGCTCCGCTAAAAGCCCCGCCACAAGGCCTGAAACTTCTGGCAGCACATCAACAGGAACGTCTTCATCAACAAAATCAATAGTCGCCTCAAGCAACGCAGCAGCCCGAATTAGCTGCCCACGCCAAAGCTCTGCTCTTTGCCCAACAGCACCAGACAGCACGCGCAACGCCTGCCGTCGCTGTGCTTCCGTCTCTGAGTCTATAAGATCAGCCAATCCTTCCACCTGCGCCAGATCAAGCCGACCATTTTCAAGCGCCCGGCGGGTAAATTCGCCGGCTTCAGCCAATCGAAGCCCGGGTTGCGCTGACAGCGCACGAAGGGTTGCAGCCACGACTGCCGTGCTTCCATGAAGATGTAGCTCTGCCATTGCCTCGCCGGTAAAGCTGTGGCCCGGATCAAACACCACAACCAGCGCTTCATCTATTTGTACATCCATCCACGTCAGTTTTCGCAAAGAGGCGCGCTGCA
The DNA here is from genome assembly GCA_014378345.1 of Pseudorhodobacter sp. GTDB lineage: Bacteria > Pseudomonadota > Alphaproteobacteria > Rhodobacterales > Rhodobacteraceae > JACMNW01. The sequence goes on from JACMNW010000314.1 coordinate 6,455, forward strand.
CTGGCGGCACACCTTTACACAATGCGGCAACCGCATGATGTGCTTCCGGTCCAGATAGACGCAAGACGGAAATACCGGCTTTTCCCCGCGCAGTTGCAGGCGCGAATATCGTATCCATTTCCTAATAACCCTCTGATATAGATACCTTATCAGGTATTCATCGAGTCAAAGAATTCCGCGTTTGATTTGGTTTGCTTTAGTTTCCCGATCAGGAACTCGATGGCATCCGTTGTCCCCATTGGGTTTAGAATCCGGCGCAGAACATATGTTTTCTGCAGATCAGACTTTTCAACCAACAGATCTTCTTTCCGGGTACCGGATTTCAGAATGTCCATTGCCGGGAACACGCGCTTATCAGCAACCTTACGGTCCAGCACGATTTCGCTGTTGCCCGTGCCTTTGAATTCTTCAAAGATCACTTCGTCCATCCGGCTGCCGGTATCAATCAGCGCCGTCGCGATGATGGTCAACGATCCGCCCTCTTCAATGTTACGCGCGGCACCGAAGAACCGCTTTGGCCGCTGCAGCGCGTTTGCGTCCACACCACCGGTCAATACCTTGCCGGATGATGGCACCACGGTGTTGAACGCCCGCCCAAGCCGCGTGATACTGTCCAGCAGGATGACCACATCGCGCTTATGCTCAACCAGCCGCTTGGCCTTCTCAATCACCATTTCAGCCACAGCCACGTGGCGTGTTGCAGGCTCGTCGAAGGTAGAGGATACTACCTCCCCCTTCACAGACCGCTGCATATCGGTCACCTCCTCTGGCCGCTCATCAATCAGCAGCACGATCAGGTAACAATCCGGATGATTGGTCGCAATCGAATGGGCAATGTTCTGCAACAACACCGTCTTACCCGTGCGCGGCGGTGCCACGATCAGCCCACGCTGGCCTTTGCCAATCGGGGCCACCAGATCAATGATCCGGGCAGAGCGATCTTTCAACGTTGGATCATCAACTTCCATCTTGAACCGCTCATCAGGATAAAGCGGCGTCAGGTTGTCAAAATGCACCTTATGGCGGGCTTTTTCCGGATCATCAAAGTTGATCCGCGTCGCCTTGGTCAGGCAGAAATACCGCTCAGTCTCTCTCGGGGCCTGAATTACCCCTTCAATCGTATCACCGGTGCGCAGCGAAAACTGGCGGATCATTTCGGGGGATACATAAATATCATCCGGACCCGACAGGTAGTTTGCAGATGGGCTGCGTAAAAAGCCAAATCCGTCTTGCAACACTTCCAAAACGCCATCACCGCCAATTTCCCAGCCTTCTTCGGCGTGTTCCTTCAGGATCGAAAACATCATTTCGCCCTTGCGCATCGACGGGGCGTTTTCAACTTCCCATTCTTCTGCCATGGCAAGCAAGTCGGCAGGCGTTTTTGCTTTCAGTTCAGCAAGGTTCAATCGTTCAACGGTCATGGGGTTTGTCCTGGGCAATCCTGCCAAAATGGCGGCTGCGCTGTATAAAAATTGGAAATAGCGTCTGGCCGAATGGCCTGCTTCAGGGGCAGCTAAGGGCCACCGTGCCAAAAGTCAATCAAAAGCAACGTACCCTAGAACTTCACGATCACTGACGTGACAATTATGATCAAAAGCAATGTCGGTACTTCGTTCATCATCCGGTACGTGCGTCCGGTTATCACATTTTGACCCGTCACAAAATCTTTGCGGCGAATACCAAGCCAAATATGAAACCAAGTCATACCAAACACGGATGCCGCCTTCACCCAGGGCCAGACCATCGACCAATCCACAATCCCCGGTGTCATCACCAGTGCCAGCCCAAAGACCCAGGTCGCAATCATAGCGGGGTTCATAATGGCTTTCAGAAGCCGCCGCTCCATCACCTGAAACAACGCATCAATCTCACCCCCGGTCTGGGCTTTTTCAACATGGTACACGTACAGCCGTGGCAGATAAAACAACCCTGCCATCCACGCCACAACTGCAATCACATGTATGGCTTTAACCCACGGGTAAAAATCTGCCAGCACCATCGTCATATCTCACCTGCTTCATTGTCTCTTCTTCCTCTTAATTAAAAGAGTCTTAAAAGAGAATGATGATGTAGGGCCAAGGGATAACTGAAGTCTGCCATCACCCCCCAGCCTTATCCCCAACCGAAACCCTGTGGGTAAAGCCTATGCATTTGCAATTCATAGCAAAAAAATGTGCAAAAAATATATATAATTCAATATGTTGATGAAAATCTGCGATGGTTCTTGTTTGTATAGAAGCACCCCCAGCTTGGCCAATCGCAAAGCCTCCACAGCGCCCGCCAACGCCCATCCTCAGGGGGATAACAAAAGCACATCCCTTGACAAATCCACAGGCACGGCCTCCCCATGGCCCCCGCGCCCTAACCGCGCACATCTTGCCCTGTAGAACAAAACAAAACTATCCACAGCATCGCCCCCATGGTCAAACCGTTAATCCTCGCCTCATCTTCTGCGACCCGGCTCCGGCTTTTGCAGGCAGCGGGGCTGGACGTCACGCCGCATAACCCACGGATAGACGAAGCAGCCCTTCGCGGCAGTCTGGAGGCTGATCACGCCAACCCGCGCGATATTGCCGATGCGCTGGCCGAGATGAAAGCCCGCAAAATTGCAGACCGCATGCCAGAGGCGCTTGTTCTGGGCTGCGATCAGGTTCTCGAATTCCGGCACAAAGCGTGGGGCAAGCCCGAGACACCTGCTGAGGCGACCCAGCAGCTTTCGGCCTTTCGCGGTCATTCCCATAAACTGCTGTCGGCCGTGGTGCTTTACGATGCAGGCCAACCCATCTGGCGCTACGTGGGTGAGGTACGCTTGACGATGCGCATGGTGTCGGATGATTGGCTGCAAGGCTACGTTGCCCGCAACTGGGATAGCATTCGCCATT
>JACMNW010000315.1 GCA_014378345.1 Pseudorhodobacter sp.
ATTCTTTAACGTGACGCGGCTGTCGGGGTTGGGCAGATCTTCCGACATCGCCAGCAGATCAACCGACCGATTTGCGATCCAGCGCGCTATGGGCAGCGGGATTGGCGTATCAGACGCAAGGATCGGGCCAGAGATTTTGCCAAGCAGTTGGATATTGCCAAGGGGTTCGCCGTGTGGCCCGCCGGACAGGTAGAAATCATTGATCTGGATGGTTTTTTGATAGACAGACGGATTGCGGCGAAAGGGGTGCATCGCCAGAACCGCACTCAGATTATGGTTCATGAAATTGCGGCCAACCTGATCGGAGCGGTTGGCAAGGCCCGTGGGGTTAGCAGCGTCAGCCGACGCCAACAACAGCGCCGCCGTTTGCACAGCCCCCGCACACAGCACTATGATCGGGGCGGCCAAAACCTCGCGTCTGCCCGCGCGCTGCACCTCAACACCCGTGATCTTGCCACCTTCGCCTGCGATCAAACGCAGCACGCGGCTATTGGTTTGCAAGGTCACATTCGAGTGCTGCAAGGCATAGGCAAGGCCCACGGTTTCAGCATCCATCTTGCCGTCGGTGATGCCCGGAAACGCATCCCACGGGGTTTGCCCACCTTTCAGCCACGCCGCTATATCCACCCCCAGCGGCAGCGATGACGGATGCAGGCCCACCGATTGCATCCGGCGACGCAGGTCGGCAATGGCGGGTTCGTCGGGCACTGGCGGGAAGTTGTAATCGCCGGAATGGGCGGGTTCAGTTGGGTCTTGCCCCAAAACACCGCGCACTTGGTACATGTTTTCGGCGGCTTGGTAGTGCGGTTCCATCTGGTTGTAAGTCATAGGCCAGCCGGGCGTGGTGCCGCCCATATGGTGCAAAGGCGTAAAGTCTTCAGCGCGATAGCGGATCAACACCGCACCATAAAACTTGGAATTGCCCCCCGCCACATAGTAATTGCCGGGGTTGAACGGCGCGCCTGCACCATCCAGCCAAAACTCATCCGGGCGGTAATGCCCACGCGCGAAAATCGCCACTGGATCGCGCGCCTCTGGTGTATCAGGCAACCGCTCGCCGCGCTCCAGTATCAGGATACGCCGCCCGGTTGGCGCAAGGGCTGCGGCCAGTGTGGCCCCGCCCATGCCGGACCCGATGATGATGACGTCCGGAGTCATGCGGGGATGCGCGCCTCTGATACGGGGTCAAACACCACGGCTTTCTCCATGTTGATGGCGAAATCGAACACTTCACCGGGGGCGACACTGGCATCAGCGCGCATCCGGGCAATCGCGTCGCGCCCGCCAAGGGTCATGGTCACGAACGTATCCGACCCCGCAGGTTCCGTCACCGTTACTCGGTTGGCAAAGGGTTGAATATTGGCGGATTTCCTATCCGCCCCTTCGGGATCTGTAATCGCCTCTGGCCGAATGCCGAGCAGCACATCGCGCCCGACCCAGTCCGCCAGATTGGCCTGACTAAACCGCAGATGCCGCGTGGCCCCATCGGCATCGGTAATCTCGGCATGGGGAACGCCGTTTTGCGCCACTACTTTTGCCGCCATGATGTTCATCGCAGGACTGCCCATGAAGGTGGCGACGAACAGGTTTGCAGGCGTATCGTAAATATCCTTCGGCGTGCCAAGCTGCTGGACATAGCCCTTGTTCATCACGGCGATGCGGGTGGACAGAGTCATCGCCTCGATCTGGTCATGCGTTACGTAGACGATGGTGGTTTTCAGGTTCTGGTGCAGTTTCTTGATTTCAGTCCGCATATCGACGCGCAGTTTGGCATCGAGGTTCGACAGCGGCTCATCAAACAAAAACACATCGGGGTTGCGCACCAAGGCCCGGCCCATCGCCACGCGCTGGCGCTGGCCGCCAGACAACTGGCCGGGGCGGCGGTCCAATAGCGGCGTAATCTGCAGCAGGCGGGCAACATCGGCCAAGGCGCGGTCTCGTTCTGGCTTTGGCACGCCGTGCATTTCCAGCCCGAAGGTCATGTTCTGGCCCACGGTCATGTTGGGGTAAAGCGCGTAGGATTGGAACACCATCGCGATATTGCGTTTCGATGGATGCACATCATTGATCACGCGGTTCTTGATGGAAATATCGCCAGACGATATCGCCTCCAGCCCCGCAATCATGTTCAAGAGGGTGGATTTGCCGCAACCCGACGGCCCGACAAGCACCAAAAACTCCCCTTCCTGCACCGAGATATCCACTTCGTGGAGCACCTGAACGGACCCGTAGGATTTTGTGACGTGAGAGATATCCAGAAAGCCCATCAAATGCTCCTTTAGTGGCGTTACTTGGCGGCCATGATCGCATCAGCAAGGACGGTGGCCCTGGCGTCTGCTGTCATGTCGGAATTGAAGAAACCCGTGATCGCATCGGTTGCGGCCCCGACAATCGTAGCATTGGCGGCATGGGTTCCGGCAAAGGTTGGCACGGCGGTACCAGCGGCATCTGCGGCTGCCAGATCGGCAGCGGTGGCTTGCGCGCAGGCATCAAGGCCCGACATATCGGCATCGGTGCGGGCGGGAGTGGCCGCTTTGACTTTGTTGAAGGCCACCTGCACATCCTTGTTCATGATGGCGCTGGCCAGCACTTCCTGACCCCTGATCAGATCGGGGTCGGTTTGGGTAAACAGCGACAGCGAGTACACCAGATACACGAACCCCGGCTTGCCGTTGGCCTTTGGCGCCGGAATGCAGGCGTAGTCATCGCCGGAAACCTTGCCCGCATTGGTAAATTCGCCCTTGGCCCAATCGCCCATAATCTGCATCGCCGCCTCGCCGTTGATCACCATGGCAGAGGCTAGGTTCCAATCGCGGCCCGCCGCGTTTTTGTCGATCATGCCGCGCAGTTGCATCAAATCGTCGAACACCTTGACCATATCCGGGCCACGCAACGTAGCATCATCCAGATCAACCAGCGCCTTACGGTAGAATTCGGCACCGCCCACTCTAAGCGCCACGGCCTCAAACATATACGCCTCTTGCCAAGACTGCCCGCCATGCGCCAGCGGGATGATCCCCGCCGCAAGGAACTTCGGCGCAAGCGCGTTCAGCTCGTCCCACGTCGTAGGATAGGGCGCGCCGATCTTGTCAAACGCAGCTTTGCTGGCCCAGATCATATCGGTGCGGTGCAGGTTGGTGGAGACAGATACGTAATGCCCGCCAATTTTGGTAAAATCCTTCACCGCTTGCGGCAGAACTGCATCCCAACCTTGCGCAGCCGCCAAGGCATCAACGTTGCCCAAAAGCCCTTCATTGGCCCAATCAATGACGTTTTGGCCCAGCATCAACATGGCAGCAGGCGGGTTGCCAGAGGCAACACGTGCCTGCAGTGCTGTTTTGGCGGCATCGCCACCACCACCCGCAACCGGGGCGTCGGTCCACTTCACGCCCTCCGACACGACCTTGTCACGCACGGCACTAAGCGCCGCAGCTTCGCCGCCGCTGGTCCAGAAATGCATCACTTCGACCGATGGTTCGGCCACTGCGGCGGTGACTGTCATCCCCAATAAAATTGCCGTCGTTATGCACAATTTGTTCATTTTGTCGTTCCCCTGCTGTTGTTCGCCCATGTCTCTTGCAATTTGGGCTATTGGTGGAACGAAAGATCATCGGGCGGCTCCACCCGCCCGGCGATCGGCTTATCCCTTGACGCTGCCCGCCATCAGCCCGCGCACAAAGTAGCGGCCTGCGACGATGTAGACAAAAAGGGTAGGCAAGGCGGCAAGGATAGCGCCCGCGAAATGGACGTTGTATTCTTTGACACCTGTCGAAGATTGAACGAGGTTGTTCAGCGCCACCGTCATCGGCTGCGAGGTGCCGCCGAAGGACACGCCAAACAGGAAATCGTTCCAGATATTGGTGAATTGCCAGATGACCGATACCACCGTGATCGGGCCGGATACCGGCAGCATGATGCGCCAGAAGATGCGGAAAAACCCGGCTCCGTCTATCATGGCCGCGCGCACCAGTTCGGTTGGAAAGCTGGCGTAATAGTTACGGTAATATAGCGTAGTGAACCCAATCCCGTACACCACATGCACCAGAACCAGCCCTGATACCGTGCCCGCCAGCCCCAGCTTTCCCAGCACCATCGCCATCGGAATCAGCACGGTTTGAAACGGGATAAAGCAGGAAAACAGCATCAGCCCGAAGATGACGGTATCATATTTGAACCGCCACTTCGTCAGCACATAGCCGTTCAGCGCGCCCACGACGGTTGATATCAGCACCGCTGGCACCACCATCAGGATGGAATTCAAGAAATACGGCTTCAAGCCAGTTGGCTCCACCCCGATCTGGGCGGTGGACCAAGCCTGCCGCCACGGCTCGAACGTCAAGATCTTGGGCAAGGCCAGCATATTGCCGCCAGTAATCTCGGCCAAAGGTTTGACCGAGTTCACCGCCATCACGTACAGCGGCAGCAGGTAGAACAGGGCGAACAGCAACAGCACCAAATAGATGAACACGCGCGCAATGCGCCCGGTGTTGACGGCAGTTTCCTGGGTGACGCCAGACATCACTTCTTCTCCTTCAACTCAGAATACAGATACGGGATCATGATGGCTGCGATTGTCATCAGCATGGTCACCGCACTTGCCGCCCCCACGCCCATCTGGTTGCGGGTGAAGGTGTAGGAATACATGAAAGTCGCCGGCAATTCGGTAGACCGCCCCGGCCCGCCGCCCGTCAGTGCAATCACCAGATCGTAGGATTTAATCGCAAGGTGGCTCAGGATTACAAACGCCGAAAGGAACGCAGGCCTCAGCATCGGAATGACGATGCGGCGATAAAGCTGCCATGTGGTGGCCCCGTCAATCTGCGCGGCTTTTAGAATCTCATTATCAATCCCGCGCAGCCCCGCCAAAAACATAGCCATGACAAACCCGCTGGTTTGCCAGACGGCGGCAAGCACGATGCAGTAAATCGCAAGATGGCTGTCCTTGATCCAGGTGAACGAAAAGCTGGCCCAGCCCCATAGATGCATGGTTTTTTCCAAGCCAATGCCGGGGTCCAGAAACCATTTCCACGCGGTGCCGGTGACGATGAACGACAGCGCCATGGGGTAAAGGTAGATGGGCCGCAGCAACCCCTCACCGCGAATTTTCTGATCCAGAAAAATCGCCAACAATAGGCCGACGGCGGTGCAGATAACGATGTAAAGCACAGAAAACACGGCGATATTGTTGATGGCGATATGCCAGTGTTCCAACGCCCAGAGCTTTCGGTAATTTTCAAACCCGACAAAGCTGAACTTCGGCAGCATCTTTGATCCGGTGAAAGACAGCACAATGCTAAACAGGATAAAGCCATAGACAAACAACAACGTCACCGCCAGCGACGGGGCCAGCACCAGTTTGGGAATCCAGTTTTGCAACAGGGTCCGCAGATCGGGCGGGGCGGTGGTTTTGGCGGTGGATGGCATGG
>JACMNW010000316.1 GCA_014378345.1 Pseudorhodobacter sp.
ATCGGCACCAGCTGCTTCTGCCAACAGGGCCGCGCGCAACGGATCAGCGGTGGCACCACCACGCGCGTTGCGCACGGTTGCGACGTGATCAATGTTGATGCCAAGTCGCAGTCGCCCAAGATATGCCGCAGATGTCATCGCGTGGCCCCTTTTATCAATCATCCGTTACCGCGCCCGCGGGTCTTCGTCATCCGCACCATCCCGGTCTGCTTTAAGTTTGAGCCGCGACGCCGCTTCCAGCAATGCGGCCCTTAGTCGCCCTCTTTTTTCAGATTGCTCTTTTGAACGGGCAGCGCGCGAATTTTGATACGCTTCTACCAACGGGATTGTCAGGTAGTAAAATACCAGACTTAAAACAATGCCGGGGCCAATCGCGCCGATGAAATAGGGCAGATATATCTGCTTCCAGAATTGCAAAAGTCCGCTCCAATGGGCGACATCCGGGGTGAAGATGGATCTGATATTTTGCCAGATATCCGTTCCTGCATCGGCAAAAGCAGCCCCTATCGCCTCGGACGACAGCGGCGTGTCACTGCCCAGCATGCAATGGCCCAGTGTGATCGCCCCCACGGCAAAGAATGGCGTTGTGATCGGGTTGGAATTGAAAGTCCCCAGCAGGGCTGCCAAAACATTGCCGCGCATCAGCCGGGCCAAACCCCACGCCCCCAGAAACTGCAGACCGGGCAAGGGTAAAAATCCGATCAGGCAGCCGGCAAACACACCGCGGGCAATGCGGTGTGGCCGGTCAGGCAACCGCCGCATCCTGTGGATCACATACCGGGTGGCACGCTTGAAGCCGCCCTGCGGATAGATCATTTCGCGCAGCCAGCCAAAAATTGTGCGTTTGTTGCGCCGCTTGAACACCACCTTGCGGCTTCTCCCTTTATCCGCGCCTTAGGGACGCTTGCTTAAATCACGATGGCGCGAGATTTGCGCCACATCCGTTTCCGCCTCTAGCGCCGTCATCACCAGATGCAGATGTTCCACATCGCGCAGATCGACGTCCACCAACAGGCGATAAAAATCAGGTTTCCGGTCCGTGAACCGCAAGTCAGAGATATTGGCCTTTTGTTCGCCTATCAAGGTGCACATGCGTCCTAACACGCCTGCATCATTAGATATCGTAATCTCTAAACAAACAGTATGCACGGCTGCGTGACGGCCCGAGTGCCATTGCAAATCTATCCAGCGCGCGGGTTGTTCTTCAAATTCTTCCAAGGCGGGGCAATCAATGGCGTGGATGACCACGCCTTGGCCACGGTAAGTAATACCGACGATCCTTTCCCCCGGAACCGGCTGGCAGCAGGTAGCGCGGCGGAAATTCTCGTCGGCAGGCAGGCCCACGACGGGTCGACGCCCGTCCACCTCATCCGCCTTGGCGAGGGAAAGTTCGGGATACAGCGTTTCAACCACGCGCCGCGCGGTCAGTTCCGCACTGCCAAGCCGCGCCAGCAGGTCCATCTCATCCGCCAGGCCCAACATCTTGGCCGCCGTCCGCAGCGCCTTGTCAGACGCTTTTTTGCCGACATGATCAAACGCCGCACGGGCGAGTTCCTGGCCCAGTTTCACAAACCGGCCCCGGTCTTCTTCGCGCAGGGATTTGCGGATGGCTGCCTTGGCGCGGCCGGTGGTGACAATGTCGATCCAGGAGGATTGCGGCAGCTGACCTTCGGCGGTGATGATTTCTACCGACTGGCCGTTTTTCAGCCGCGTCCACAGGGGCACGCGGATGCCGTCTACCTTGGCCGACACACAAGAATTGCCGATGCGGGTATGGATCGAATAGGCATAATCCAGCGGCGTCGCCCCGCGCGGCAGTTGGATCACATCGCCCTTGGGAGTAAAGCAGAACACCTGATCGGAATACATTTCCAACTTTACGTGTTCCAGAAATTCGTCGTGATCGCCTTCTTCAAAGCGCTCGGTCAGGGTGGCAATCCACTTGGCGGGATCAACGGCAAACGGGTTCTTGGCGCGCACGCCTTCGCGGTATGACCAATGGGCGGCAACGCCGGCCTCTGCCACTTCGTGCATCTGGCGGGTTCTGATCTGCACCTCAACCCGCTTGCCATCACGCCCTGACACAGTGGTATGAATAGACCGGTAGCCGTTGTTCTTGGGCTGACTGATGTAGTCTTTGAACCGCCCCGGTACCGCGCGCCACCGTTGGTGAATGACACCGATGATACGGTAACAATCGGCTTCGTTGTTGGCGATAACGCGAAAGCCGTAAATGTCGGACAGGCGCGAAAACGCCAGATCCTTTTCCTGCATCTTGCGCCAGACCGAATAGGGCTTTTTCGCGCGACCAAAAACATCAGCCTCTATCTTTGCCTTTTCCAATTCCGCCCGGATATCGGCGGTGATCTTGTGCACCACATCGCCGCTTTCGCGCTGTAAGGTGATGAACCGCCGGATCAACGAATTGCGCGCGTCGGGGTTCAGCACACGGAAGGCCAGATCTTCCAGTTCTTCGCGCATCCATTGCATGCCCATGCGGCCAGCCAATGGGGCAAAGATTTCCATCGTCTCGCGCGCCTTTTGCGCCTGCTTTTCAGCGCGCATGGATTTGATGGTGCGCATGTTGTGCAGCCGGTCGGCCAGCTTGACCAGAATAACCCGCAGGTCTTCGGACATCGCCATAAACAGCTTGCGAAAATTTTCCGCCTGCTTGGATTGCGCCGACGACAGTTCCAGATTGGTCAGCTTGGTGACACCGTCCACCAGCTTTGCCACCTCATCGCCAAACAGGCGGGCCACTTCGGTATAGGTGGATTTGGTATCTTCGATTGTGTCATGCAAAAGGGCGGTGACAATCGTTGCGTCATCCAGCCGCTGTTCGGTCAGAATGGCGGCAACGGCGACGGGATGGGTAAAGTACGGCTCGCCCGAATGGCGCAACTGACCGTCGTGCATTTTCAGGCCATAGTCATAGGCCCGGCGGATCAGATCCTCATTTGTGCGCGGGTTGTAGTTGCGGACGAGGGCGATCAGGTCTTCGACATCGATCATCCTCGTCGCATCCTGCCGGGGAGTCCCCGCCTCAGTTATCGCCTTGCGCTTCCATCAGGGCGCGCAACAGCTTTTCTTCAGACATATCATCGGTCATCGGGCGGTCAACCTCGCCCCCCATCAAAAGCGCCATTTGATCGTCTTCAGGCTCATCAACTTCGATCTGGGTCTGATAGCTTTCAATCATTCGTTCGCGCAAATGATCTGCACCTTGCGTCTCATCCGCAATCTCGCGCAGGGAAACTACTGGATTCTTGTCATTGTCGCGGTCTACCGTCACGGCAGAGCCTGCTTGAATTTCACGCGCCCGGTGGGCCGCAAGCATGACCAGTTCGAACCGGTTCGGAACTTTGTCAACGCAGTCTTCGACCGTCACGCGGGCCATGGCATACTCCGATACAGGCTATAGATGCAGAGACGCGGATATAGGCGCTGGCACCAAGCTTGACAAGTGTTGAATCGGGCCTTGAAAAATGGGCTAAAGCGCGTGCATTTCAGCCAAATCAGCGGCAGGCAGGGCAGCCAGCATTTGTAAGACGGTTTTGTTTAGCAAAGGGTGCCGCCAATCCGGCGCAACATCGGCCAGTGGCAACAACACAAAGGCGCGGTCTTGCATGCGCGGGTGCGGCAAAATCAATTCACCCGGCGTTTGCGTGGTTTGCAAAGCCGGATCAAGGTCACGCCACTGCGTTTGTATCGCCGCATCCGGTAAAATTACTTCACCCAACGCCAACAAATCAAGGTCCAAGGTGCGCATCCCCCAGCGCTGTTTGCGCTGACGACCGAACGTCGCCTCCAGCTGATGCAGGCTTGCCAACAAGTCATCTGCAGACATATTTTTTTCGACCTGAAGCAAAGCCGCCGCGTTTACGTAATCGGGCCCGGCCCCTGCAGGAAAGCAGGGCGTCGCGAAAAAGCGGCTGACGGACGGGACAGCCAAGTTGACGCTGGGGAAGATTTTAACAACCCGTTGAAGGGTTTGAAGCGGCGTACCATCGGCAAATGGCAGATTAGCGCCCAAGGCGATAAGTGCAGTTTGGAAATGCCGCATCGTCAATGTAACACTTTCGTATAGACTCACTTGCCATGGGGAATAATTGGCCGATATTCCCACCTTAACCCAGTCGTAGTGAACTATATCCAAGTAGTCCATTCTAGCAGAATCGATCGGTACAAAGTATTTTGAAGGGGCTACGTTATGTTTTACAAGGACGAACGGCTTGCGCTGTTCATTGATGGATCGAACCTGTACGCTGCTGCAAAGGCACTAGGTTTTGATATAGACTACAAGCTGTTACGATCTGAATTTATGCGCAGGGGCAAACTTCTGCGTGCCTTCTACTACACTGCTTTGCTTGAGAACGACGAATATTCGCCGATCCGCCCCTTGGTTGATTGGCTGAATTATAATGGCTTTACTATGGTGACAAAGCCCGCAAAGGAATACACCGATAGCCAGGGGCGACGTAAGGTCAAAGGCAATATGGACATTGAACTGGCCGTTCATGCCATGGAGCTTGCCCCGCATGTTGATCACATCGTGATTTTCTCAGGCGACGGCGATTTTAGGCCTTTGATTGAAAGTTTGCAGCGCCAAGGGGTGCGGGTTTCAGTTGTATCCACCATTCGCAGCCAACCACCAATGATTGCAGATGAATTGCGCAGGCAGGCCGATAACTTCATCGAACTGGATGAATTGCGCGATGTGATAGGTCGCCCTGCGCGCGAGCCGCGCATCGAGCGCGAAGAGATATCGGTCGAGGCGAAGTAAGACCTCTGCGGTAGACTGGACTGCCGGGTTGCGCAAAACGCTTCCCGGCTTTTTCTTGTTGTGTTCAGATTTGGCAGTGCTGGTCCGCGGCTGAAGGGCTGGACCTTGACACGGCTTGGCATTACCTCTTGGCAAAGCATGATGAGGCTGCGATGTCTGCAAAACCGCCCCTGACCCTTTACCTTGCCGCCCCGCGCGGCTTTTGCGCTGGCGTGGACCGCGCGATCAAGATCGTGGAACTGGCTATCGTGAAATGGGGCGCGCCGGTTTATGTGCGCCACGAAATTGTGCATAATAAATACGTTGTGGATGGCCTGCGCTCCCTGGGCGCGGTGTTTGTCGAGGAATTGGATGATGTGCCGGAAGGTCGCCCTGTGATCTTTTCCGCCCACGGCGTGCCTAAGGCTGTACCAGCCGAAGCGGTTCGCCGCGACATGGTGTTTGTAGATGCGACCTGCCCCTTGGTCAGTAAAGTGCATATCGAGGCGGAACGCCATTTTGCAGCCGGACTGCAAATGGTGATGATCGGCCACAATGGCCATCCCGAAACCATCGGCACCATGGGGCAACTGCCTGCGGGCGAGGTTCTGTTGGTGGAAACCGAAGCCGATGTTGCGCGCATTGAAGTGCGCGACGAAGCCCGCCTTGCCTATATCACCCAAACCACGCTTTCGGTGGATGACACAGCGGGGATTGTGGCCGCTTTGCTTGCAAGATTCCCAGCCATCATCGGCCCGCATAAAGAAGATATCTGTTATGCCACCACCAACAGGCAAGGATCGGCCAAAGCCATTGCGGGCAAGATCGATGCGCTTCTGGTGATCGGCGCGCCCAATTCCAGCAACTCGCTGCGCTTGGTCGAAGTGGGCCGCGCGGCAGGCTGCCCCTACGCCCAACTGGTGCAGCGCGCGGTCGATATCGACTGGCGCGCGTTGGACGGAATTGCATCTGTCGGCATCACCGCAGGGGCATCGGCACCCGAGGTGCTGGTGAACGAGGTAATCGACGCCTTCCGCACCCGGTTTGAGGTAACCGTCGAACTGGTGGAAACCGCGCGCGAAGCCGTGGAGTTCAAGGTGCCCCGCGTGCTGCGGGAACCGGCGTGACGGAAT
>JACMNW010000317.1 GCA_014378345.1 Pseudorhodobacter sp.
CGGCATCTGCGGGGCCGCGAAATCGCGATGATTTTCCAAGGCCCGATGGCGGCGCCGACGCCCGTGTACACCATCGGCTGGCAGATTGTGGAACAGATCCGCGCGCGCCAGAAGATCAGCAAAAAGGCGGCGTGGGACCGCGCGATTGACCTGCTGGCAGAGGTCAACATTCCAAAGCCGGAAGAAGCCGTGCACCGATACCCACATCAGTTATCCGGCGGGATGCGCCAGCGGGCGGTGATCGCCATGGCGCTGACCTGTAACCCGGCGCTTCTGGTGGCGGACGAGCCTACAACCGCGCTGGATGTAACGGTGCAGGCGCAAATTCTTGATCTGCTGCGCAAGCTGCAGCGCACGCATGGGTCGGCGATTGTGTTTATCACGCATGATCTGGGGGTTATGGCGGAACTGGCAGACAGGATCATGGTAATGTATGCAGGCCGGGTGGTGGAAAGTACCGCGCGGCCTGCGATCTTTGCCGAACCGCGCCACCCCTATACGCAAGCGTTGCTGGCATCCATTCCGCCGCTGGATGGCCCACGGCCCCACAGATTGCGCACCATTGCGGGCGCGCCGCCGTCGCTGCTGAACCTGCCCACGGGATGTTCGTTCGCCCCGCGCTGCCCGCATCGGTTTGATGCTTGCGCAGCAAAGCCACCGCTGGTTGGGGCAGACCATGCGACGGCGTGTTTTCTGGTGGCTGCGCAATGACCGCGCCGCTTTACGATATAACCAACGTCTCGAAACGCTTTCGCATCGGATCGCGGTTGTCTGCGCAAGGGGTGCGGACGTTGCAGGCGGTGGACGGGGTATCCTTGTCCATCATGCCGGGCGAGACGCTGGGGCTGGTGGGCGAATCCGGTTGCGGCAAATCGACGTTGGGGCGCTGTTTGTCGCGGCTTTATGACATCAATGAAGGGGCGTTGGTGTTTGATGGCAGTGATATCTCGCACCTGTCCACCCGCCAGATGCGCCCGGTGCGGCGCAAGATACAGATGGTGTTTCAAGACCCCTACGCATCGCTGAACCCGCGCCGCCGGGTGCAAGATCTGATTGCCGAGCCGTTGCGCATTCATTTGAAACTGTCTGACGCGCAGGTGAAAGACCGGGTGGCGGGCCTGCTGGAACAGGTAGGGCTGTTGCCCGACCATGCGGCACGGTATCCGCATGAATTTTCGGGCGGTCAGAGGCAAAGGATTGGTATTGCGCGGGCGATAGCGCTGGACCCGAAGATGGTGATCCTCGACGAGCCTGTGTCGGCGCTGGATGTATCGGTGCAGGCGCAGATCGTGAACCTGCTGGCCGATTTGCAGGATCGCCTGAAGCTGACCTATCTGTTCATCGCCCATGATCTGAGCGTGGTGCGGCAGGTTTCCACCCGGATTGCGGTGATGTATCTGGGGTCTATCGTTGAACTTGGCGATGCGGACCAAATTTTCAGCCAACCCGCGCATCCCTATACGCAGGCGCTGATATCAGCGGTGCCGAAGCCGATTTATGCGGGTGGGGTGGCCCGCAATCGCATTATCCTGACCGGCGATGTGCCAAGCCCGATCAACCCGCCGAGTGGCTGCCGGTTTCACACCCGGTGCCCTTTTGTGCAAGAGAAATGCCGCAAAGAGCGCCCGGCGCTGCTTCCGCTTTTGGATGGCCGGGTGGTCGCTTGCCACTTTCCACTGAACACCAGCAGCGCGGTATAGATCAGGTGTTGCGGCGGTAATTTGCCAAACGGTCGAACATCACCGCGAACAGGATCGCGCCACCGATGAAGGTGCCTTGCCAGAACGCGTTGATGCCCAGGAGGCCAAGGCTGTTGCGGATCACCTCGATCAGCATGGCGCCGATGATGGCACCAAGTGCTGTGCCCCCACCGCCCGCAAGGTTTGCGCCGCCGATTACGGCCGCCGCGATAACCTGCAATTCCATGCCTGCGCCGATGTTGGTAGTCACAGCCCCCAGCCAGCCGGTTTGTACGATGCCTGCAATGCCTGCGGACAGCGCGGAGATCATATACACGGCGACCTTGATCATCTTGACCGGAACGCCGGTCAGCGTGGCCGCATGTTCATTGCCGCCGATGGCAAACACATGGCGGCCAAAGCGGGTAAAGCGCAGCACAAAGCCGGTCAGCAGGCCAAGCACGATCATGTACATCACTGGATTTGCGATGCCGAAGAACCACGCGCCGCCACCAAGGGCCAGCAGGGTGTCATGATCCGGGCCGAACTCGAACACCACGGTATTGCCGGACGCGACCATGGCCAGACTGCGGGCAACCGACAGCATGCCCAGCGTTACCACAAAGGGTGGCAGGCCGATGTAGGCTATGAGAAAGCCGTTAAACGCCCCCACCACAAGTGCTGTGGCAACCGAGGCGGCAATGCCTACCTCAATCGAATAGCCCGCATGCATCACCACGGCCAGAACCATACTGCACAGGCACAAAACCGATCCTACCGACAGATCAATGCCGCCCGTGATGATGACAAGCGTCATGCCAAGCGCGATGATCGCGACGAACGTGACGTTGCGGGTGATGTTGTACAGGTTCTTCGAGGTGGCAAAGGCATCGGTCGCGAAGGACAGCGCAATGCTGGCGACGATTACCGCGATAAACACCCAAAAGGTTTGGCTGCCAAGCAGGCCGGAAAGCCAGGTCTGCTGTTTTTGATCTATGGACGTGCTGAGCGATGTTGACATGATGGGAATTCCAGAACGGGTGTGAGACGCGTCACACGGTTTCGATGGCACCGGTGATCAGACCTGTCACCTCTTCGGGTGAACTGTTGGCAATGGCTTTGTCAGCCACCTTGGTGCCGCGCCGCATGACGATGACACGGTCGGCCACGGTGAACACATCGGGCATCCGGTGGCTGATCAGTACAACGGTGATGCCCTGATCCCGCAGGCGGCGGATCAAGTTCAGCACCTCGGCCACCTGACGCACGGAAATGGCGGCGGTGGGTTCATCCATCAGCACGATCTTGGCGTTGCTCAGGCGGGGGCGGGCGGTAGCCACGGCCTGACGTTGGCCGCCCGACATCTTTTTCACCAGATCGCGGGGCCGGGTTTCGGAATTCAGTTCGGCAAAAATCTCGCCCGCGCGGCGGTACATCGTGGCGTAATCGAGGATTTTGATCGGGCCAAAGCCAAGCCGCAATTCGCGGCCCAAAAAGACGTTTGCGGCGGCTGTCA
>JACMNW010000318.1 GCA_014378345.1 Pseudorhodobacter sp.
AACGACAATGATCCGGGGCAGGTGGTGGTATCGGGGCACCGGGGGGCGGTGGAGCGGGCTCTGGTGATTGCAAAGGCGCGCGGCGCGAAGCGGGCGATTTTGTTGCCAGTGTCGGCACCGTTTCACTGTGTGTTGATGGAGCCTGCGGCGGCGGTGATGGGGGAGGCGTTGGCAACTGTGGTGATATCTCCGCCGCGCGTGCCGGTGGTGGTGAATGTGCGGGCGGAAGCCGTTTCAGAACCGGACCGCATTCGCGCGCTGTTGGTGGCGCAGGTGACAGGATCGGTACGCTGGCGCGAATCTGTGCTTTGGATGGAGGGCGCCGGGGTTTCGGAATATTGGGAAATTGGTGCAGGCAAGGCGCTGTCGGGGATGATCAAGCGCACGGCTGCGGGTGCTGTGACCCGGGTGGTGGGCACGCCGGAGGATGTGGCGGCACTGAGAGTGTGAAGACCCACAGCGCGGTCGGACATGCACCATTAGGCGCAAGTATCTTGAATGCCTTTCTACCCCAGGGTTTTCGGGGCGGATAGGTTCTATGTGCTTCAATGTTAGGTGTTTTGATGAGTGGAGTGGTTGGACTGTCGCTGTTAAGGAAACGATACTTTTGGGGAGGTGATTTATGTTTGATCTTACTGGTAAAAACGCATTGGTGACAGGGGCGTCAGGTGGGATTGGCGCGGAAGTGGCGCGGGTTTTGCATGGTGCGGGGGCTGTGGTGACGCTTAGCGGTACACGGCTGGAGCCGCTGCAGGCACTGGCTGCGGAGCTGGGCGATCGGGCTTTTGTGGCAGCGTGCGATTTGTCGGATCTGGCGCCGGTGGAGGCTTTGCCAAAGACGGCGGCGGAGCTGATGGGGTCGGTGGATATTCTGGTCAACAACGCCGGTATTACGCATGACGGGCTGATGATGCGGATGAGTGATGATGATTGGCTGGCGGTGATTGAAGTTAATCTACACTCGACCTTTCGGCTTTCGCGGGCTGTCTTACGCGGCATGATGAAGGCGCGCTGGGGGCGAATTGTGAATGTTACATCCGTCGTTGCGCAGACGGGTAATCCGGGGCAGGCAAATTACGCGGCCGCCAAGGCGGGCGTGGTAGGGATGTCGAAAGCGTTGGCGCAAGAGGTGGGTAGCCGCGGGATTACCATCAACTGCGTGGCGCCGGGTTTGGTGGCGACAGCGATGACGGACAAGTTAAATGAAGCGCAGCGGGAAAACATTCTTAAAGGCGTGCCGTTGGGGCGGATGGGCACACCGCATGAAATTGCGGCGGCGGTGCTGTATTTTGCATCCAATGAGGCGGGCTATGTGACCGGGGCCACGCTGGATATCAATGGCGGCGGGTCTATGCGTTAGGCGGGTTGCTGCAGCGCCGCATGGGAAAGCGTTTGCCATGACGCACGGGCCTTGTTATAGGCGCGCAGAATACGCCCGGACTTGGTCTTGGTGGCCCATGGTAATGTGGGAAAACCGCCCTGTTTGGGCACTGGCGAAGATCGGGCAGAGACCCGCAACCTATGAGGAATACCATGAGCGACATCGCTGATCGTGTGAAGAAAATCGTCGTCGAGCATCTTGGCGTCGAGGGTGAAAAGGTAACGGCCAATGCGTCGTTCATCGACGATCTGGGTGCCGACAGCCTTGATACTGTTGAATTGGTGATGGCATTTGAAGAAGAATTCGGAATTGAGATTCCGGATGACGCTGCGGAAACCATTCAGACCTTTGGCGACGCGGTGAAGTTTATTACTGAAGCTGCCTGAGTATTACCCGGATAGTGTGAATTGAGGGCGTCCTTGTTGGGGCGCCCTTTTTCGTTGCGGTCAGGGGTGTAGCTGGGGTCGTTAGAAAGCCGATGATTTCTGGGGCAATGGTGGTGTGCAGGGCGGGGCGGGATGGTGAGCGGGCGCAGATTGAATCTAGGGAGGGCAGGCCGACGATGAGGCGGCCTAGCAAGGGGTATTCATTCATGAAGCTGCAATGGCTGGCACAAAGGATATAGGTGTGGGTGGCGATGGGGATTGTCTGGGCGAGCGCGCTTGCGTCCATCGCGGCGGACACGGTTCCCGGGAGGCCCATGTTCAGGATCAGGGCTGGTACGGTGATGTCTTTCGCGCTGTCAGGTTGGAACGCTTGCTGGGGGGGGGCGGGGTCGATGGACACTGTTGTGCGGATGCGGGGATCAATGGGTGAGGCCTCGAAGTTGGTTTGGTCGAGGGCGGCGCAGTCTATGCCACCGACTTGTTGCCAGCCGCAATCAAGCTTGCCGGCGTTTGCGGCGCAGTAATCTGTGAAGCGTGATTTTGAGGTGCGCAGGCCGGAAGCGGCAAGCGAGCTGAACCCACCCGCCCATGGAAAAATCGAGGGAGCCAATGCGAATGAGATCGGGCGTAAGGTCTGCGGGGAGCGTTGCAGCCAGCTGGTCTATGAGGGCGTAGAGGTCGTGGGGGCGGAGTTGCAGTTGCAGGGTTGTGGCGGGGTCGGCGGGTTTGGGGTTAGCGCAGCTTTTGCGGCCTAAAAAAACGGAACCTGTGATAGCGGAGGATAGCCAGCCCGTGTTTGCTGATGTTGATCGGTTGATTTGGCTGGATAGGGTCTACCGCGATGCCGACCTGACGCTGGGCCGGGTTGCCCGCAAACTGCATGTGTCTGTGAAGGCCGTATCGCGGGCGGTGAACGCGGGGGCAGGGATGAATGTATCGCAATTGACCAACGGGTTTCGCATTGACGATGCCTGCGCGCGGCTGCGCGGGACCGATCAGGCGGTAGCGGCGATTTTGTATGAGGTGGGATCTAACACCAAGTTGAATTTCAACCGTGAATTAGTGCGGATTATGGCGGTGGCACCATCGGCGTATCGGTGCGGTGGCGAGAGATGTTACCTGTGATTGAGACAGAGCGGCTGTTTTTGCGCGGCATGGTGCGGCGGGATTTTCCGGCGTTTATGGCGATATGGCGCGAGCCAGAGGTGGTGCGGTTTATTGGGGGTAAGCCGTTTTCTGAGGCTGAAAGCTGGGGCCGGTTCAAAGGCAATGCTGGCAGTTGGGTGTTGGGCGGCCACGGCCAATCGGGGATTTTTCAAAAAGCCGATGGCGTGTTGCTGTGGCAGCTTGGGTTTTTTACGGCGTCGCACGGGTTGGGTGCGGATTTTAACGGCGAAGGGAGTTGTGTGCTTTGCGGAAAGGCGCAGGGGCAAGGTTATGGGCCAGAGGCGATGATGGCTGCGCATGACTGGTTTAATGCACAAATCTTTGGCGGCGGCGGCTGGCGGATG
>JACMNW010000319.1 GCA_014378345.1 Pseudorhodobacter sp.
CAAATCCCCAACGCCGCAGGAATAGACAAGGCGCAGCTGGTCAACAGGCGACAGCAGGCGTTTGATCAGGTTGAAATCATCGGTGCCGCCCCGGGAAATGCCTTGCGCCGAATGCAGTTCCAACTGCCAGCGAAACACTGAGCCCACACGCAGCACCAGCGCAGGATTTGGCAAGTTTTGGGCGATACGCTGTGTCAGGTAATCTTCGGCACCTCCGCCAAGATTATGCGCAAGGTAAAGCGGTATCGCGTCTGAGGTCTTGCTTGCTGCCCATGCAATGGCCAGTGCGAGCCGCGATGCAGCCAGCGGATCGGCCGCAATAAAGCGTTGTACATCAGCGTCATAGCTGGGGTAGCGCTGTGAAATTACGGCGTTATTGCGCGCCACCAAAAGCCGTTTTTCATCCGACCCAAAGGACGTTCCGCCCCGGTGTTCGACAAATAGGTTAGCGGCACCCAGATTTCGCCCGCCAAGTGCACGGGCCTTTTGGCACCAATCCACCTCTTCGCCGTAACCGCGGCCAAAGCTGGTATCCAATTGCGGGATCTTGCGCAGGTAATCTATCGACATCGCCATGCAAAAGCCAACCCCGGTTGGGGCATCCGCCAGGGCAGCGTCTGGGTGGATTTTGGCCGCAACAGCATCGATGGCATCAGATTGGCCGACGCCAAGCGGGATACGCGCGCAAATCACCGGCGCGCTAAAAATTTCGGCATCGTTTGACATTGGCGTTACGGTTGCCACGCGGTCATGCAGCAAAAATGGCCGCATCAAGCGGGACGCCCATGCCTTCGGCACAAAGGCATCGGAATTCAGCAAGATAACATGATCGCCGTAATCGATGGCACGTTTGAGTGCTGCATTGACGGACCGGATAAATCCTTGATTTTGGTCATTTTCGATAAGGGTAATGCGGTTCGGATGCGCCAAACTATGATCGGCTATCCATCCGTGCAAAAAGGGGCGCACCGCAGGATCGGTGGAGGCATCGTCAATCAAAATCAACCGCCAAGGCAGATCAGTATGGCGCAAAACCCTGTCCAGCGCCTCTGGCAACACATCAGCTGCGTTAAAAACGGGCATAATCAGTGTGACGGGCAAGCGCGACAACGCGGCTGGGTTTAGGCGGGCCAATTCGGCAGCCTGCTGGGCCACGGGAAAAGCGAAAATGCTATCTTCTATGAACAACAAGGATTGCATGGCCCGGCCAGGGCTAGGTGTGGTCAGACGGAGATGGCGCTTAAAGCGGGTGCGATCAGCGGGATCTTTGGTGGCATACCAATGCAGGATTGTTGGCAGAGCCAATATTAAATCGCGCAAGAACGGCAAGATCAACCGTGCGCGGGCGCGCAGAACCCTGCCCCGAGTTGGCATAGGTATCTGATACACAAAATGGCGTGCCCCGCGCAGAATTGTCACGGACACCGGCCCGCCGCCAAACTGCACTTCCGCTACGAAACCCGGCGCGGCTTGGGTCAAATCGGGAAATGCTGCAACGACATCAGGCCGCTGCAAGTCGATGCCAAAGTCTTGCATCTGACCATTATGACCTATCGTGATTTGCGCGCTATCGGCCCAGCCTTCGATGATAACCCGCTGACCTTTTATGAAAATTCTGTCAAAATACCCGACAGTGTTGGCGCTATCGTCTAAACAGGGGCTTGGCTGGCCGACAGCAAAAAGATGTGTTGCACAGTAGCGCGCAAACAAAGCGACAATTTTTTGTGTGATCATCTTCATACCCGGCACGTTGGCAAATGCATCCGCGCGACGAATGGATTCGCGCTATTGTCTGGCATCCTGTGCCGGGAGGCTTAATTTTCGATTTACGGTGATGTAGGGATTTAGGCCAACAGGAGGCGGACCAACAGCACCCTTAAGGCCAAATAACCTGTTCAGCCAAAGATCAGATCATCTTGCAGCGCGCTGATGTTGACCACGCCGTTCAGAATGAACGTATCCATCTGGTTGAAGTGAAAAACGATATTGCTGCCTTCAACCACCGCAAAAGCCAAGGCCTGCGCAACCGATGCGGTGGCCGTTCCAAACAAGCTGCGGGCGATTGAAATTGTGTCGATATTATCGACAAAATCCATCACCAAATCTGTGCCAGATTTAAAGACAAACGTATCTGCACCGGTGCCGCCGGTTAATGTATCGTCGCCCAAACTGCCATACAGGGTGTCATTGCCAGCTTTGCCGAAAAGGGCATTGTCGGACGCGTTGCCTGTAAGCCTGTCATTCCACTGGGATCCGACCAGATCTTCGACGGATACGAAGGTATCACCGCTGGCCTCTGTCACGTATTTTGAAGGCAAAGTGCCGCTGAAGGTAGTGATCGACAGGTTTGCAGAAACGCCCCGGGCTGCGGCAGAATAATCGGCCAAATCCCGGCCTTCCCCGCCGATAAGAGCATCTGCACCCAATCCTCCGACAAGCAAATCATCGCCTGCGCCGCCATCCAGCGTGTCTTTGCCGCCACGACCGAAAAGGCGATCGGCATTGGCCATGCCTTGCAAGACATCGGCCCCCGCAGACCCCCGCAACGTATCAGCGCCAAAGCCACCGGTCACACCTTCTATTCCGACAAAAGTATCGCCAGCCGCGTCGCCCGTATTCAGGCTGACGCTGACCATATCGACAAGAATTGCGGCGGTAGATGTGGCATAGCTTACCGTGTCTCGTTCGGTGCCACCGTCAAACCTGTCTGACCCTGCGCCGCCAAATAGCAGGTCTTCGCCAGAACCACCAATCATCGTATCGTTTCCGCCCCCCCCAAGTAGCGTATCTGCACCCGATCGGCCATCAAGCCGGTCTGCGCCATTGCCGCCCGTAAGGACGTTAGCGGCGGCATTGCCTGACAAGGTGTCATTTCCATCGCCGCCGGTGGCATTTTCGATCACCGTACCGCGTGCGATGATGATATTTCCGATCAGGCCCGCCACGTCAGACGTTGCTTCAGCAAACAAATCAACGCGCTGCGAAATCTGCGTGCCACTGACATCCAGCGTATCAATGCCACCGGTATCAAAAAGCGTCATGGTGACGGGGTTGCCGATGTAGACCGCAGTTTGCGCTAGCGCACCGCCCAGCCATTGATCAAACAAATCACCAAGATAGCCCGCAACGTTAGAGTGGTTGCCGTAAACCGTATCGTCTGCACGCGCCTGCACATTGGTTCCATACAGCGATTGAATGGCAACAATATCGGCGGCCATCAGCGTGGCAGTAAACGCGTAAGATGCGCCGCCGGTGTTTGTATTCACACTTTGGGCGAAGTAAGACATAACGGTTGCCTGCCAACTGTCGTTGGTTAGCGTGTTATCGACGCCCCAGGTCGCCGACCCGTTGTAATTTCCGCCATGGCCGAGGCCCAAAGCGTGGCCAATCTCGTGCAGATAAGTTTGGAACCAATAGCTGTTTACCGATTTTTCATCGCCATCCCAGTCTTGGGAAATATTGATTGTTGAGGTGGTTAAAGTGGTGCCAGAATAGTAGGAATTTGAATATGCTTTTCCAAACCCACTATCGTCAAAAGTAATCTGCGCGGATACGCGGTCTACGAAATTTATACCTGTGATGTCGGACCAAGCCGCCAAGGCAGTGCGCGCAAGATTTTGGGTTTGGACGTCCAGTGCGGTTAAATTTACGGAAATTTGCCGGTCGGCGCCTAACAAAAACGAACGTGCGCCTTGCCCGTAATAAGCCCAGTAGCCAGTGGTCAACTGAACGGCGAGGGCATCAAGTGTTGTCGCAATTGCCAGGGCCGAAGTGCCGCTATTGACTGGCGAAATCGCACCAATACTTGCACTATTTGTCGGATGGGTCGCGCCGTAGGCGGCCAGATTGCGGGGGTTCATTGCGGCGCAAAGCATAAACATGATAGACCTGTTGTTGGCTAAAGGGGCATTTTTAATGATATCTTCATTGGTGGATAAAATTCGTCATCATGATACTTTTTGTCATGCGTATGTCAATTATAGCAAGTTAGATAAGGTCCGACCAAGCATTCTTGGCGCTTTCGCATACCCCACATCTTGCGTGTATAATTGACTTTATATCACAAGATGCAGATTTTATTTGAAGAAATGACCGAAATTGGCCGTTCATCGTGAGTTTCTTCACGACCTGTGTCCCGTATGCATCCGCACGCGCACTGCCGAGGTCACAGGATACGATTTCCTTCGCCAGACCTGTGTCTATTGTCCTTTTGGCAATTCAGGTAAGCTACACAAGGCGCGCGCTGTCGCTTTGCTATGCATAAGGGTAGGATTGTGGGTTCGACATTCGCTGTTATTGCGATTATCGCAGACATAGGAAATGGGCTTCGGGGCGGGGCAAACTTTGTCTAAACATGTGTTGGTCACTGGCGGTGCGGGCTATATCGGTGCCCATGCTTGCAAGGCGTTGGCAGCTGCTGGCTATGTGCCGGTTGCCTTTGATAACTTAAGCACCGGCTGGCGGGATGCCGTTAAATTCGGCCCGTTGGTTCAGGGCGATTTGTTGGATCGTTCTGATCTGGACGGCGCGTTTGCTAAGTACAAACCGGTTGCTGTTATGCATTTTGCGGCCCTTGCCTTGGTTGGCGAAGCTTCGCAAAATCCGGGTCACTATTGGCGGGTAAATGTTGGCGGGTCACTGAACCTGATCGAGGCGGCGATTGCTGCGGATGTAAAAAAGATTGTGTTCTCGTCGACATGCGCGGTTTACGGCAACCCGGATGGCATGCATCTGGATGAAGAAACACCGCAACACCCTATTAACGCATATGGCGCATCGAAGCGTGCGATCGAAGATATGCTGGCAAATTTTGGCGCAAGCCACGGATTGAGCCATGTCATATTCCGCTATTTCAACGTGGCGGGGGCTGATCCGGATGGTGAATTGGGCGAACAACACCGGCCAGAGACGCATTTGATCCCGCTGATGCTGGAAACCATTGCCGGTGCGCGGCCAAACCTGACAGTCTACGGTGCTGATTATGCGACGCGGGATGGCACCTGCATTCGCGACTATGTGCATGTGATGGATTTGGTCGGCGCGCATGTTTTGGGCCTGCAGTGGCTACTGAACGAGCGCGAAAACCGGACTTTTAACTTAGGGACTGGTCGCGGCTTCTCGGTACGTGAGGTGATTGATCACGCGCGCGGGGTTACCAACAGGGCTATCAAGGTAACGACAGGCGCACGCCGCGCAGGCGATGCCGCAGCTCTTGTTTCGGGGTCAGAGCGGGCGCGCGTTGAATTGGGATGGACGCCTGATCGGTCGACCCTGCCACTGATGATTGCAGATGCCTGGAAATGGCACCAGCGCCCCGGTTTTGCCGGCTGACCGGGGGATGGCCAAGATGCGGGTTTTGGTGGTTGGTGCGGGGTCTATTGGGCGCAGGCATGCGGAAAATCTGGGCGCTCTTGGTGTTACTGCGGACCTGATCGGATGGCGTGGATATTCTGCCGAAATGCTGGCAGCACGTCTTGCGCAGGGCGATGTTCAGGGTGTGGTGATTGCAACAGCCACGCAAATACGGCTGGCGCTGATTGCGGTCTGTGCAGCGGCGGATATGCCGTTTTACGTGGAAAAGCCATTGGCGTTTGACAGTGCGGAATTGGCGCGCATTGCGGCGGTCGCGGCCCCGGTGGCGGGGCGGTCATTCATAGGGTTTATGATGCGCTATCACCCGGCGTTTCGGTATCTGGCGGCGGCTGATCTGTCAGATACCTATCGTTTCGGGTTCGAGATTGGCCATGACGTTACCCAATGGCGGCAGAACTGGCGGTTTTCTGACAGTTATGCAGCACAGCCTGTGGGTGGCGGCGTGTTGCTGGACCTGTGCCATGAACTGGATATGGCGACGTGTTTGTTTTCCGGTTTGGCCTTGGCTGGGGTGGCTAGCCTTGGTCACGCTGCCTATCCGGGCGTTGATATGGCCAGCCAAATTCGGCTGACTGCGGGTCATGCCACTGGCGAAGTGGCGATGGATTATCTGGCCCCTGTTTCAACCCGGCGCGTGGTCTTGCGGGGATTGGACCGGTTGCATGATTTCGATCTGATTTCGGGGCGCTATTCCATCACCGGGCAAG
>JACMNW010000032.1 GCA_014378345.1 Pseudorhodobacter sp.
GCAAAAATCACCGAGCCGACCGCCGAATCTGTGTTGAGCCAGATCGCTGTCACCGTCCACCACGTTCTGGCCAGTTCGCAGCAAAACCTGACCCATCTAAAGGAAACCCGCACGTTCTTTGAGGCGGGCATGGCGCGGATTGCCGCCGCGCGGGCGACTGCCGACGATATTGCCGCCCTGAACGCCATCATCGGTCAGATGGAGGCGTCTTCAACCGAGTTCGCCGCTTTCATGAAACATGATATCGACTTTCATCGGCGCATTGCCACTGTCACCGGCAATCCAATCTATGTGGCCGTCTGCGAGGCGCTGCTGACCTGGCTTAGCAAATACCACATCGGCGAATTGCGGAAGGTCGGGCGCGAGGCGCAGACGCTGGAAGAACATCGCCAGATCGTTGACCGCATTGCCGCGCACGATGTCGAAGGTGCCGCCGCCGCAATGCAAGTTCACCAGACCCGCGCCGCCGATCTTTACAAATCCCGCGTTGACAAATAGCTGACGATTGCCGTCCGGTAGGGGCCAACCGTCACTTTCCCGCGTTGTTCGACGGCCCAATGTGCATCGGGCCCGAGCAGACGCAAGCTTGCGTTTGCGGGCAGGTCCAATGCAACGTCGGTTTCCGTGATGTTTGCCATCAGGGCCCTGATCAAATCGCCCTCCTCCCAGGCGACAGCGGCCAAAGCAAAACACACGATGCGGCGTCGGACTTGTCCTGCTGCACGGGCCAGCACGGTTTGCACAGCGCACAACGGATACCTTTGTGCAACACTGCCCACCATGCCGAATGGGCCAAAAGGCGCGGCAAGGGTCAGACATTCAACCGCAGGGTCCCCACATGCTGCGGCTAGTCCGACCGCATATGCCGCACCGAACAACGCCTTATGCCGCGGATCGTCCCGCACCATCGGAATGCGCCGGTTGTCCGGGTTCGGCGCAACTGTCGCGCCGTAAGGAGCATGGCGCGCGCCAAGGGTACACGGACCCAGCCATATGGGCCGCGCCCCGCCGCGATGTGCGGCGGTGGCCAGAATTGCGGCATAGACCGAGGTGGTTTCCATCACCGACAGGTCATCTGCCGCATGCACGATGCCACAGCCGCCGAAGTAGATTGCGTCTGCCAACGGCCCTGGCGGGTTTCGGTTGAATTCCGGAAAGAACGAGGGCGTGCCGGCGATGATCCTGCCCTGAAACCCGACTTCCCGGACTGCTGCCACCAACGCATCTACCTGCACCTCGCCCGGCGGCAGGCTGTCGGGCGGCGAGGTCTTGAACTCGCGATGCGGCGCCAGAAGCAGGACCGGCGGCACAAGATCGGCCATACGCAAGGCGTCCATCACGGCGCGGGCCTCGGTCATGGGATCTTTGGCTGGCAGGATAGCCTCGATCACCGGCACGGCCTGGATGGCCAAAGCAAGCTTTCGGCCGCGCACCAGATCATCGACCGGATCACCTGGCTGCCATCTCAGGATCAGGTATTGCGCCAGAGCTACTGGCAAATGCGCCAGATCACCCTTCAGCGCCTCGGCCCGATCGGCAAAAAGTGCCATGGCGGGCATCACGCCAATAGCCGGGCCGATTGCAAGCTGGGTGGCATCTTCGGGTGAAACCCGAGCTGCGGAACCAATTCTGCCACCAGAAACCGTCAATATCACGCTTTGCACATCCGCCGCACCCTTGGCGATGACATAGGGCCGGGGTTTTGACAGTGGCCTGATGTAGGTCTTGAACGAGGCATCTGCCCAATTGCGCTGATCCTCCATCTCGAAAAGATCGCCCGTCATCGCCACCCGAACTGACAGGCCGGGCGCGGGTCGATGCGTCATCGCCCTGATCCCGGTCGCAGGGACGTTGGGATCAATCATGCCGGGAAAGCAGCTGACAATCCCGGCACCCTGAGCGGTTTCGATGATCAAGTCCAACCCCGCAACTTCGGCCGGGTGCAGCAGGACAAAGCCCGTGCGGTTGGTCGGAAAATCCGTCACCGCATGGCCGTTGGCATCCATCGTAATGCTGCCATCCGCGCGCCCCGTGA
>JACMNW010000320.1 GCA_014378345.1 Pseudorhodobacter sp.
CTGTCTGTGCCCGTGTTGAGCAGGCCTTTGGGAGGGAGTCCATCAAGTGATGGATTTAAGTCGTTTGCGAATTTCCACCATGGCTGAGACAGATTTTGTGTTCGATCTGCGCGGCATTGGAAAGACCTATTCCGGCATTCCCGTTCTGTCAGACGTGAATCTGAAGATTTGCGGTGGCGAAATTCACACCCTGATGGGCGAAAACGGGGCCGGGAAATCGACGCTTGTTAAAAACATCCGTGGCGTCATCGCGTCCAGTTTTGGCATTATGACGAGTGGCGCTGGGGCTGGGGCAATGATCGCGGGGCAGGATACCGCCGTGTATCCGGTTTATACCGGCACCAATGCCACCGAAAATTTTGAGGTTCTGCGCACCCTTCTTTGGAGCGTCATCCCGGTGCCGGGGCTGTTTTTTCTGACTGTCCTTGCGGTTTTCTACGCCCTGACACGGTTCACCACCTATGGTGCCTATCTTTTGGTCATCGGTGGCAATGAACAGGCGTCGCGGCTGGCGGGGATCAAGGTCAACAGCATCAAGATCGCCACCTATACGATTTGTAGCGCCTTGGCAGGGCTGGCGAACATTCTGTATGTGGCGCAGTTCCGGCAAAAGGTTATGGGTGCCAGTTGTTCTAATCACAATCGCCTTGCCGAAGTGGCCATTCCGGTAATGTGAAGACTGGCGGAAAAGACGGCCTTAACCTGTCACCTGTCAGTGTTGGACCACGACGTTGTTTTGGTTGTGGCCCTAGTGGCGCGCGAAGAACCTGTTCCATATTGCCTCCCTTCCGGAGGCATTTGGCATAACACTGCTTTGCGGAATTATACGGTTGAACACAGACCTTAGCCTGTAACCAGCCCGTCGCCGACGACAATCTGGCGTCTGCAGGTTGCTGCGATCTTTTCGTCGTGGGTCGAGATCAGAAAGGTCGTTCCCTCCTCGCGGTTTATCTGGCCGATCAAGTCCATCACTTGCACGGCCGAGGCGCGGTCCAGATTGCCGGTAGGTTCATCTGCCAAGACCAGTTGTGGGCTGTTCATCAGAGCGCGCGCGACGGCAACGCGTTGCTTTTGGCCACCAGACAGTTTCGGTGCCGGAAAATCAACGCGGTCGGCCAGCCCCATACGCTGCAGCAATTCGCGGCCTCGGGCACGGGAGGCGGCGGTTTCGCGGCCTTCGCGGATTGCGGTTGGGAAAATGACATTCTCAAGCGCTGTGAAATCCGGCAGCAGATTGTGAAACTGAAAAACGAACCCAATATGCAGGTTGCGAAATTCGGTCAATTCAGCATCAGTTGCTTGGGTAAGGTCGTGTCCCAACATCGTGTGACTGCCCGAAGTGGGGTGCATCAGTGTGCCGAGAATGGTCAAAAGCGTACTTTTTCCCGAACCCGATGGGCCGAGCAGGGCCGCAAGTTCATTTGTGCCAAGGGTCAGGTCTAGGCCGCGCAGCACGCGGGTTTCGGTATCGCCGGAGCCAAAGGTTTTGACCAGACTGCGCACTTCAAGAAGTTCTGTCATTGGCCTATCGCTGTCACTGGATCAACCCGCGCCGCCGAACGGGCGGGCCATATTGATGCGAGAATGGCCCCGATGACCGTCAGGATAATGGCAAGGCCGTACGAGCCTTGGGTGATATCAATTGGCAGAGTGCCAGCATGAAAGGCGTCGCGGCGTGGAAAGGGCAACAAGGCAAGGTAGCCAAGACCTGCGCCAGACAATCCGCCTAAAACGCCGATCAACGCCCCTTGGGTGACAAAGACAAAGACCACGAATTTACGGCTGGCCCCCATTGCCCGCATAATGCCGATCTCAGGTCGGCGCCGGTAGGTTGAGAGCAAAAGTGCCGATGCCACGCCGATAATGATGGTGATCATGGCGAAGGTTTTCAGGAAGTACCCGGTTTGTGCCTGCGCCCTTAGCGCTTCCTTCAACTGGGCGGCTTTGATGGTCCAAGATTCTGCATTCAGGCCAGTCAGGGCAGAAATTTCGGTGGCGATCGCATCCGCGTTGTTCAGATCGTCCAACTTAATCTCGATCCGCGTCACGCCTTGGGGTAGGGCAAACAGCGTCCGCGCAGTGGCGATATTGATGTAGACAGTGCGGGTATTTTGGCCGCCGGTGCCGATTTTATAGATGCCAGTCAGGGTCAGGTTGGCGACCGTGCCACCCGGTGCTTCCAACTTTACGGTTTGGCCAAGGAATAGCGACAAATCGTCGATCTGGCTTTGCCCCATTAGGATTGTTCCAGCAGTAAGGCGGGACGTGCCTTCGATCAGATAGCTTTGCAGATTGATGATGTCGGATTCTCGACCGGGCTCGACACCGATGACGCTGACAGGGGTGGTCTGTGTGCCGCGCCGCAGCGTGCCAGACCCATTGACCTGCGGTGACACTGCGATGACATGCGGCACCGCCTCGATCAGCGGCAGAAACGACAGGGCGGTCGGCAACGTGGCCTGTGCGCGACCCGACTTTTCTTGCACCAGCAAGGTTTGGCCGGGCAGTCTACCAAGCAGCAGCGCCGGGTCCGTCGCTTTGGCCTCGATCGTGATGTGGCTGATGTCTCCGGCGGTTCGTGACAAGATAAATTCGGCAAGTCCGCCGATAAGGGCTGACATGAAAATGAAGATGAAGACGCCGACAGCCACGCCCAGCACCAGAAGGGCCGTTTGGGCCTTTGATGCGGTCAAGTAGCGGCTGGCAATTTTTAGGGCATAAAGCATTCAGTCCGCCGTCTTTGACATAATTTCTTCGGGTGCAGATTGCGCGGCGTCGCCGATGGCGTCATCGATAATGCCGGTAGTTTCGGCTTTGACCAACTGACCATCAAGCAAACCCTTGGCCTCTACGATCAGCGTGTCGCCGGGGGCCAAACCATCGGTCACAATCAGCCGTGCTGCGGGCCATTCGACAATTTGCACCGTACTGCGTTTGGCGATGCCGTCCTTCAGTAAGAACACGACCGACCCATCGGCGCTGGTCAGGATAGCGCTGCGCGGGGCGCTGATGGCATTTTCGGTTTTCTCGACAATAATGTTGGCGGTGGCAGTCAGGCCAACGGGCGATTGCAGCGGCGCATCCGGCGTGAGGCGGATGGCCAGACCGCCCGTGCCCGCATCAACCTGAGGCGATACAAAGCTGACTTTCGCAGGCAGGGTCTGGCCAGTGCCAACCAGCTTGAGCACTGCTTTTTGGCCCACTTCGATCTGGGTTGCATAAGTCTCGTCAACATCGGTTTCGATGACCAGCGCCCGCAGATCGGCGACAGTCATGATAGCTGCCGAAGGATCGACCAACTGCCCCAGATCGACATCCACAGTCATAACCGTACCGGCGATTGGCGCAGTGATTGTATAATGCGCAAGCAGGGTGCGCGCCTGATCAACGCCAGCCATCAGGCGCGTCACCTCTTGTTCCGCGCTGTCAAGCGTGCTGGTGGCATCATCAAGCGTGACCCGTGGCAGGTTGTTGCCCAAAGCCCGCGCGCGCATCAAAGCGGTTTTGGCCGATGCCCGTGAGACAAGCCCGGCATCAAGGGTCGCCACAGCCTGACGCAGGATGGCCGCCTGTTGTGCAGCATCGATCTGCACCAGAATATCGCCCGGTTTGACCTGATCGCCTTCGGCAACCCACAGATTAAGCAAGGCTCCCGACACTGATGAATGTACGGATACTGATTTCAGGGCGGCAACTTGACCGTTGACTGCCAGAACGCGGGTGACTGGACCGGGGGTTACAATCTCGATCACAACGGGGGTAGGTTTGGTGGTGAAAGGCTGCCACCAGGCCAGCGCCAGCAAGATAAGCGCCACCGCCGATGCTGCGGTCCAGACCCAATAAGACGGGCGTTTGGTCAGCGGTTTGGGGACTGCGGCGACCGCAGGCGATACAATGGATTTTGGAACGAGTTCAGGTTTTGTCATGCGGGCAGTCGTTCCGTTGCTGATGATTTAAAGAGGCGGGAGACTTTGGTGCGGAATTAGAAGACATGGTCAAACTAGCGATATCCAGGCGTGCCGCACTGATCTTGATCAAATGGTCCAAGGGAACTTACTGGATAAGTTGTCATTCGATACCTGCGAAAAATGCCCAATCAGCCCGGCCGCGATTCCGATTAAGAGACAGGGGGCGACTTCGCTACCTGCGCCGATCAGCTCTACGTTCGCTGGTTACGACACGCTGCCCGCAGAAGGGCACCGAGAGTAGCCGGTTCCGGCTGAAGGTTGAAGTCCGCCCACAGCGCCAAACGGATGCGTCAGGCCGTTGGATCGAAGGTCACCACAAAATGCTCGTTCAGTTCCGGCTGCCGATCCTTGAGGACCAATGGCTTTAACATCTCGATCCCGCAGGGTGAGGCTAGAGCTGGTCGAAATCCAAACCGATGCCCGATCCATTGCAAGATGCAACAACCGAACCTTGGAGTCTCGGCGACCGCCTTCGAACCAAGCGGCACTGGCGACCGACCCAAGTTAGGTCAATTTAGTATCATGGTTGGATAGGGAAAGCTTTCCTGAAATGCTCGCTTGAAACGCACCGCCAGGGCTTATCAAACAGAACTCGGCCATGCGGCCCGGCGAAATTGCTTGAACTAGGTCGCTAGTCCGCCGTGCTGACAAACCACATCAAGCCATTTTCACGATCGACGTAATGCGACATGGGCTACATTTGTCAGTGCAAACTTTTGATGCCCAACCTACCAAACCACAGTTGTTCAGCTTGGTAAAACAGGGTATCCTCTTCAGTAGAGTCGCTGTTTTTGCCGTCCGAAAGTACAGTGCCGGGCATTTCACCTTTCTTGTTTCGTTTGATTGTCATGTCGATGCAACGTCTTTTGGGCGAAATGGTCCCTATATGTTTGAGATAGGTGGGTCGGCAGTTTTGCGGCAAATACACCGAGTACCGGGATTTTCGGTGGCATAATTTTTTCTATGTTGAGGGTGAGTTGCATTGCGGCAGGACCACGATTTAACGAAGAAAATTTGGAACCAAATGCCATAACGAGGCGTTAAAGTCACGAGGCCAAATTGTTGGCCAAAGGCAATGCCATGAGCTGAAAGGATAATCCAAATGGACTGGGATCAAATCGAAAGCAAATGGGTCGCTATGACACGCCGGGTGTGCGGCGATTTGTCGATAAGCCAAACGGATGCCACAGGCAAAATCTCGCGCCGTGTGGCGAAGGTCGACGACACGGCCATCAACGGCAGCACAGATCGGCAAGTGATTGTAATGTCTGATCAGCCAACGGCGATGACGGCGCAGTGAGGTTTCTGCACGTTTTGAAAAGTAAGCGGACGTTGCTGCCGTGGGAATATGCGCGCGGGTCTGAGGATTTATGGCAAGATAACGCACCAATCCGCGCCGATCTTTTCGGTGCAGAACGGCTGGAACATCATGCCCAAACTTTGGCCGATGCGCAGCAGGTTCCAGCGGGCAGGCCGATGCGGGTGCGCAAGCTAAGTGCCCGGGTGACGGAAAACGCGGCCTTCTTACTTGATGCATATCGAACTTGCGCGCAGGCCGTGCAGGCAAAGCAGACCATTACGCCAGCGGCGGAATGGCTGCTTGATAACTTTCACTTGGTCGAACAGCAGCTGCGTCAGATCAAGGACGATTTACCGCCAGGTTATTACCGGCAGCTTCCAAAGTTGAAAGACGGGCCTTTTGCGGGGTATCCGCGAGTCTTCGGCTTGGCTTGGGCCTACGTCGCGCATACCGATAGCCTGATGTCGGGGCCAATATTGGCACGGTATGTGCGGGCTTATCAGCAAGTGCAGCCGCTGATGATTGGCGAGTTGTGGGCGGTAGCAATCACGCTTCGGATTGTGCTGATCGAAAACATGCGGCGTCTGGCGATGCAGATTGTTGAAGGGCATGAGCTGCGTCTGCAGGCCGATGTGGTGGTTGATACCGTTCTCGCCTCGAAGCAAACGCCCGGTCAGTCGCAGTTGTTTGCGATGCAGAAGGCGGTGGCGCCTTATGAAGATGCACCGTTATCTCAGATTGTCGCGGCGCAGATGGCAAAGCGTCTGCGTGGGTCTGACCCCGCGCAGACGCCACTTTTTGGTTGGCTGGAAAACAAGCTGCACCAACAAGGATCGTCTCTTGACGAGGTAATAGCGAATGCCCAACTGCGGTTGGGCGCATCGAACGTTACCATGCGCAATATCGTTACCTCAATGCGTCTTGTGTCCGAAATGGACTGGGCTGACTTCTTTGAAGAGGTCAGCCTGATTGATCTGCGGCTGCGCGATAGCCCGACTTATGCCGAGATGGATTTCGCGACACGCAATCGCTACCGCACCGAGATCGAAATTCTGGCGCGCAGGTCGGCGATAACCGAAAATGGCGTGGCGGATGCATGCTTGGTGCTTGCCAGCCAAGGCGACAGTGCGCAAGCCCGCGATCCCGGCCATTGGTTGATTGGCGACGGCCGCCGGGCACTTGAATTGCGCTTGGGCTTCAAGGCCCCCGCACAACTGCGGATGTTGCGGCGGATCGGGCGATTTGGTGTCGGCGGGTATTTGGCCGCTATTGGTATAGTATCGTTAACGTTGCTTGGGTTTGGGCTTGTGCTGGCTGGGGCGGCAGGCGCTGGC
>JACMNW010000321.1 GCA_014378345.1 Pseudorhodobacter sp.
CCTGCCACTTGTCATAGTGCATGGGCACCAAACCGCGGGCTAAAATCCGACGTCTTGATGGCTTCGGCCTGTGTTACCGGGACGGCCAAACATGTCGCACTGCCCTGAACGATGGCCAAGGCTGCCAGGTGATCAATATCGCCGTCCTCTGGCCCGGGCAAGCCGACCGTGCGACCGTAATAGCTATAGCGCCTGTCCTGGCCCAGCAAGGCAGTCATCCCTCGGCCACGTCGCAACACAGCGCGTTGATCATCGCTTCCAGAGAATTCGTCTTTTATCTGGCTGGACTCTGCATGATGCCGCAAGGCAAGTCTGAAGGGAGAAAGGTCAAGGGTCAAAACAATATTGAAATCAGAGTGGTCGATCAGGATTTGCCTTTTTAACCGAAAACGCCCGATTGGGGGCGCGGTACTAACGGGCTCGGAGGGGGCAATTTCGTACAAAGGCTCTGTCCTTGACTGGCCAAGGGTTGCAGTTGCGCCGTGGCCTGCATAGCCATGGTTACAGGCAACAAACAGGGGCGGATATGCAGGATTGGTGGCGGGGGTCGGTGACCTATCAGGTGTATCCGCGGTCGTTTCAGGATAGTATCGGCAATGGGATCGGCGATCTGGCGGGGATTACGGCGCGGCTGGAGTATATCGCCAGGCTGGGGGTGGATGCGATTTGGTTATCGCCGTTCTTTACCTCGCCGATGGCCGATATGGGGTATGATGTTTCGGATTACACCGATGTGGACCCGTTGTTCGGTAGCTTGGCCGATTTTGATGTGTTGATTAAGCGGGCGCATGCGCTGGGGTTGCGGGTAATCATTGATCAGGTGATCAGTCATTCATCGGCGTTGCATCCGTTCTTTGTCGAAAGCCGGAGCAGTCGGGATAACCCGCGCGGCGATTGGTATGTTTGGGCGGACCCCAGGCCCGATGGCACGCCGCCCAATAACTGGCTTTCCGTGTTTGGTGGCACGGCGTGGGAATGGGATACACGGCGGCGGCAGTATTATTTGCACAACTTTCTGGCCAGCCAGCCGGATTTCAACTTTCACAACCCTGATGTACAAGATTGGTTGCTGGGCACCATGCGGTTCTGGTTGGAACGCGGGGTGGACGGGTTTCGGCTGGATACCGCGAATTTCTATTTCCACGATGCGCAGCTTAGGTCCAACCCGCCGCTGGCGAGTAACGACCCGCTGCCCGCCGTGAACCCCTATGAGATGCAGGATCATCTGTATTCCAAAACGCAGCCGGAGAACCTTGCGTTTCTGGCGCGGATACGGGCGTTGCTGGATGAATATCCGGGGGCTGCGTCGGTGGGGGAAGTGGGCGAGAGCCAGCGCGCGGTGCAGGTAATGGCGCAGTATACGGCAGGCTCGCAGCGCCTGCATATGGCGTATTCGTTCGATATGTTGGGGCCGCAGTTTACGGCAGGGCACTTTCGCGGGAAGATTGAGGCGTTTTTTATGGGGGCACCTGACGGGTGGCCTGCTTGGGCGTTTTCGAACCATGATGTGATCCGGCATGTTTCGCGCTGGGCGGAGTTTGGGGAGAGTGATGCCGTGGCGAAGCTGGCGGCGGCAATGTTGCTTAGTTTTGAGGGTACGATTTACTTGTATCAGGGTGAGGAGCTGGGGCAGACGGAAACGGATATCGAGTTTCACGAGCTGACCGATCCGCCGGGGATTACATTCTGGCCGGAGTATAAGGGACGCGATGGCTGCCGAACGCCGATGGTGTGGGACCGTGGGCCGCAGGGCGGGTTTACCACGGGCGTGCCGTGGTTGCCGGTGAAAGCGCCGCAACTGGCGCGCAATGTTGCGGCGCAGGACGGGGTGCGCGATACAGTGTTGGAAACCTACCGCCAAATGCTGGCGTTTCGGCGGGGGGCCACGGCGTTACAACGCGGCAAGACCACGTTTCATAATATGCCGGAACCGATCCTGATGTTTGACCGCAGGTTAGATGGGTCGACGCTAACCTGTGTGTTTAATCTGTCTGCGGGAACGGTGCAGGTGGCGGCCAAGGGTGCGTTGACTGGGCCATCGCAGAATGCAGGGATGGGGGATGATGGGCTGACGTTGGGGCCGAATGGGTTTGCGTTTTTGGTTTGATGCGGAGGGAGGAAAATTTTTCGTGCGAAAAATTTTCGTCTCCGTCCTGTCAGAGGGGTTCCCAGTGAACCCCGGCGGCGGGGATTGTGGTGGTGCCCCATTCCATGTCTACCGGATTGTAGTTGAACCAGAACCGATGGGTTGGGGTATCGCGGCGGCGCAGGCCTTGGGGAAGGATATCGGTCTCGATGCCGATATTTTCGCAAGCAGACAGAAGGATGCGATCAAGCGCTTCGTCATCGGGCCAGCCTGCGAGGTAGTTTATCGCACCGTTGGCCACGACGGCCGGGAAGCCATCTTCGGTAGTTTCCACGACTGTGGCCGAGCCTTCCAGCTTTTCACGCCAATGCAGGAAGTTGCCACCTTGCGCGAGCGGCACGGGCAAGTCTGGTGGCAGGCTTCCGACGCGCATGACGCGGGCATCCAGGCCGGGAAGGTTTGGGGCGAGGGGGACAGGCGTGGCGAAATCGCCGGTTTTGGCGTTGGTGCGGGGACCGAGAAGGGCGTGGCCTTGATAGGTTTCCAAGGCTGTTAACAGTTGCTGGGATAAAGTTGCCACGCCGGGGGCCAAGACGAGTTTGTATTGGCTGAGATCGGCGGTATCGGGGGCGATGATATCTACGTTCAGGCCGAGGCGGCGCAGGCCTTTGTAGAAGGCGAAGGCTAGGCGGAAATAGTCGAAATCGCGGCCCTGCGGCTGAGTTTCCCACGCCCATGCGGAGGCATAGTCGAACACCAGTGCGACCGGGGCGGCAGCGGTGCCTGCATCGGGCATTTGGGCAAGTTCGCGGGCGACTTGGGCGCATTCGTCATGCGCGGGGGCGGCGACTGAGTCGGATCGCAGCAGGCCTGCGTGCATCTGTTCCTGCGCGAACGGGGCTTGGCGCCAGCGGAAGTAGCAGACGGTTTCGGCGCCGTGGGCGAATGCCTCCCACGCCCACAAACGCGCCATTCCGGGCAGCGGATCGGGATTGTAGGGCGCCCAGTTTACCGGGCCGGGTTGTTGTTCCATGATCCACCAGCGGCCCTTTCCGACGGCGCGGTAAAGATCGTGGTGGAAGGCTTGCAGATCGGGATCGCCTTGCCTTGCGAAGCGGCGTTTGTGATCTGGCGTGACCTCTAAGCGGTCTGACAGAAAGCCAAGCGGGTAACTGTCCCATGCCGCGATATCGAGGTCGGCCCCTGTGCCGAAATGGTCAAAATCGGTAACGCGGCCCATGTAGTTGTGGGCGATGGGGGCGGCGCTGTATTTGCGGATGATATCAGTCTGGATGCGGTTGTAGCTGATGACCTGATCCGATGAAAAGCGGCGGAAATCCATGACGTGGCTCGGGTTCGCCTCGGTTACGGTCAGGTTTGGCAGGCCTATGTCATCGAAACTGTCGTAATCCATCGACCAGAATACGTTGCCCCAGGCCCGGTTCAGGGCGGCGGTGGATTGGTATTTCTGCGCCAGCCAGTTGCGGAACGCCTTCAGTGCCGGTTGGGAATAGCTGAGAGTGGTATCGTGACAAGCGTATTCGTTGTCGGTTTGCCATGCGGCGACATGGGGGTGCTTGCCGTAGCGTTCGGCCATCAGGGTGACGATGCTGGCGGATTCGCGGCGGTAGCCTTCGTGGCTGAAGCAATAGTGGCGGCGCGACCCGAAGCCACGGGTCTGGCCATCGCGACCCACGGGCAACATATCGGGGTGTTTCGCCAGCATCCAGCGCGGCGGGGTGGCGGTGGGGGTACCAAGCACGACTTTCAGGCCCGCGTTTCCCAGCACGTCGATTGCGCGGTCAAGCCATGCCCAATCCATCCGCCCCGGTTGCGGTTCCATCCGCCCCCACGCGAATTCGCCAATGCGAACCCATGTCAGACCAAGCGCAGCCATGCGGGCGGCGTCTTCGTGCCATTGGGTTTCGGGC
The DNA here is from genome assembly GCA_014378345.1 of Pseudorhodobacter sp. Lineage (GTDB taxonomy): Bacteria > Pseudomonadota > Alphaproteobacteria > Rhodobacterales > Rhodobacteraceae > JACMNW01. Next base: position 4,018 of record JACMNW010000321.1, read on the forward strand.
CAATGTTCGGGGTAATAGCAGACGCCAAGCGTGCGTTTCAGGGTCATAAGATAACTCGGTTTTCAGGTTGGCCGCGGGCGATGTTTGGGGCGGTGAACGTCATGCCAGCGCGTGGATAGGCCGCGCGGGCGACACCGTCCATGCCTTCCAGCGCTGTGGTACAAAACAGCGTGGTCAGTCCTTCGCCACCAAAGGCGGGGCAACTGGTATGGGGGGCATCAAAGCTGATGGTCTGTTGCAACGTGCCGTCTGGGGCATAGGCGCAGATGCGCGCGGCACCCCACTGGGCAAGCCACATCAGGCCCGTGCTGTCTATCACCGCGCCATCAGGTTCGGGGCCAGTGGGGGTAAGGTCAAGAAACAGCTCTGGTTCGCCCTTGGGCCAGCCGTCGGCATCCAAGCTTACGCGCATAACCTTGCGGGTGCCGGAATCTGCGAAATGGGCAAAGCGGCCATGGGCGGGAAAACACATGGCATTGGGGCAGGTGATGTTGGGGTACAGCAGGCGCAACTCACCCCGGTAATAGCGGTAAATAGCCCCCGCCCCGGCTTGCCCTGATTTGCCCATCGTGCCGATCCAGAAGCCACCGAACGGATCGGCACGACCATCATTTGAACGGGTGTTTTGGTTGTCGGCTTCTAACGGGGCGATTTCGCGTTTGGTGCCAGTCTCGAGGTTAAAGCGAAACAGCGATGTTTCCGACGCGATCATCAATGTATCGCGGTCTATCCAACCTGCGGCAGATACACAGCCCGGAAAATGCCATTCCTGCGGGCCATCGGCGTTTTGGGTCAGCAAGCGTTTGCCGGTAATATCAAACCAATACAATTGCTTGCGTTCGGGGTGCCACAGCGGTCCTTCGCCAAGCTCGCAGCGGCGGGTATCAAAAACGTCGGTCATGTTCAGGCACCATCAAAAGCGGCCACGATTGCGGTGGCACGGGTGGCTATTTCGGTAACAGAAAGACCGGGCGTGTAAAGGGCGGTGCCGATGCCAAAGCCGTTTGCGCCAGCTTTGATCCAATCGGAAAAGTTGGCAGGGCCTGCACCGCCGACGGCATAGACCTGCGTGGCGGCTGGCAAGACGGCACGGATGGCTTTCAGGCCTTCGGTGCCCATCAGCGAGGCCGGGAAGATTTTCAGGCCATCGGCCCCGGCAGCAAGGGCTGCGAAACATTCCGTGGGGGTCATGACGCCGGGCCAGGATTGCAGGCCAAGCGATTTGGTGGCGCGAATGACGGCCGGGTCGGCGTTGGGCGACACGATCAGGGTGCCGCCTGCGTCTGCGACGCGCTGAACATCTTGGGTGGTCAGCACAGTACCTGCACCAATTTCGGCGGTTTGACCAACGGCTTTGACCATGACGGCGATAGAGGTGAAGGGATCGGGCGAGTTCAGCGGCACCTCAATACGGGTGATGCCTGCGGCGATCAGGGCATGTGCCACCGGCACAGCCTCAGTCGGGGTCAGGCCGCGCAGGATGGCAATCAGATTGCGGGTCATCGGGCGACCTCCATCATGGTTTTATGGGCGAGGGTCAGGCCAGCAAGCACGGTATCGGAAGCTGGAATTACAATTGGGGTATTGCCTTGGGCGGTAAGGGCGCGGGCATAGGTGGCTGAAAGCGCGTCGGCCCCGATGATGGCAATGGGTTGGCCCAGCCAGTAGGGTTTGGCGGCGGCAAGTTCCACGCCGATCAGCAGGCCCGACAGGCGGGCGCGGGCTGCCGGGGCGGCAAGGCCGGTTAGCAGGCCTTCGGCGCGCAAAGAGAACAGGTTTGCCGCGATTTTTTCTGGGCGGGACAGGGCATCAGACAGGGCAGCATCAAATGCGGCATCATCCCAGCCGTCGCCGATCATGCCATGGCGCAAGACGGACTGAGTGGACAGCAGCGCGAACATCTCGCCCGTCATGAAGGTTTGAAAACTTATAACCTCGCCAGCGCTGACATGCCCCCATTTGCTGTGAGTGCCGGGAAGGCAAAACACGCCGTCAAAGCCGGGGGTCAGGGCAAGTGCGCCCGATATCTGGGTTTCCTCGCCCCCCATGACATCGGCGGGTATGTTTTGGCGCAGGCCGGGGACAATGGCCACGGTGATCCGGCGTTCGACGGTGCGAACCAAAACGCAGGGCTCTGGATCCAGGGGAAGGCAAGGCACG
>JACMNW010000322.1 GCA_014378345.1 Pseudorhodobacter sp.
CCTGAATGCCGAACTGGCACTTGCCAATATGCCAGCCCTGCCCGCCGCCCGCGCGGTTGATACCCTGCTGATTGCCCGCTAGAAATTCCCCGGATCGCCAGCCTCGCTTGATGCGCTTTGCCGTCGTTTCAACATCGACAATTCGATGCGTGAAAAACATGGCGCGTTGCTGGACAGTGAAATTTTGGCAGAAGTTTATCTTGAACTGGTCGGTGGCAGGCAGCCCGATTTTGGCTTGGCAACTGCGGCGCAAAACACTGCTGCTGATGAAAATAACGCAGGGCAAGCATGGCGGCCCCGCCCGCGCCCAATGCCGCTTGCGCCCCGGCTGACAGAAACAGAAATCGCCGCCCACACGGCCTTTGTGGGCGCGATGGGTGATGCGGCGATCTGGCTTAAGCGCCGCTGATCAGGATTGCATGACCGCAGGCTTTTGTGCCTCGGCCCGCCGCGCCAATTCCTGACGGTACAAAGCCAGAAAATCGACAGTGTCGATGTTCAACGCAGGCAATCCGCCATCACGCGTTACATCTGAAATGATCCGCCGCACAAACGGGAACAACAGGCGCGGGCATTCGATCAACAGGAAGGGATGCATCTGTTCATCAGTCACGCCTTCAACGTGGAAGATACCCGCATAATCCAGTTCCAACAAAAACAGGGTGTCACCATTGGCTTTGTTGGTTGAGGTGACCTTATACTTGGTGATCACATCAAACTGATGGTCCGCGGCACGCTTGCGCGCATCAAGGCTGACGCCAACCTGAATATCGGGCTGCACATCGCTGCCGGTAATGCCTTTTTGCGCAACCATGTTTTCAAAAGACATATCGCGCACAAATTGTGCCAACACCTGCATTTTAATCTGCGGTACTGCTGCGGCGCCGTTCACGCCGTTGGTATCTTCGGCCATATCGCACACTCCTGAAACAATTGCTGCGGCTTATTAGCAGGCTTGTGCGCAGTGCTCAATCCTGTGTCCAACCCGAAGTACCTCGGAGTTTGGGGCGTTCGGGCTCGATCTCGCTATACTCAGCATCTATCGCTTCATCGTTATATTGTTTTTGCCCGCCATCACGCCAATCGGGGCTTGGTCCGGTGGTTGTGAACACCCGCATTCTGCCCGCAAAACGCCCTATAACCCAATGCCGCACAAACGGAACAAGCAGCAATAACCCTAATGTATCAGTTAGAAACCCTGGCAATATCAGCAAAACGCCTGCCGCCATGATCATCGCGCTATTCGCTATGGGTGACATCGGATTTTGCATTGTTTTCATGGCATTTTGCATGTCTGACATGGCGCGCAACCCCTGCAGCCGCATCATATACACCCCCAAAACCCCGGTACCAAGCACAATCGCCAGCGTTGGCCACAGCGTAAGCCAGCCGCCTACTGTTACAAACAGCGCAATCTCAATCAGCGGAACCGCTAGGAACAGCGCAAAAACCCACATGGCCCAACTCCTTTGGCGATGCTTCTTTTAGGGCGCGCGGTAGACTTGGCCGCCCCCCTACCCTACATAAGCATTTGAAGGCAAAGTTACCAACTTGCCACCGCTGAGGTTACAAAATGAATTCGTCAATGATCCAACTGCTTGTTCTGGCCGGAGTGGCCATATTCTTGTTCATAAAACTACGCTCAGTTTTGGGCACACGCGATGGGTTTGAAAAACCACCAACGCCGATTGACGATGCGCGGTCACGGCCCAAGCGCGATTTTGAAGTGATCGATGGCGGGCCAGACCGCGATATTATTGATCTGGTACCAGACGGGTCGGCATCAGCCATAGCCCTTGCCGCAATGAAAAAGGCAGAGCCGGGCTTTGCTGTAGGCACCTTCCTTGAAGGCGCGCGTGGGGCTTATGAAATGATCCTGATGGCATTTGATAGGGGAGAGTTGGCCACCATCAAGCCGTTTCTTGCCCCGGATGTGTTCGAGACGTTTTCAGACGCCGTAGCGAAGCGCGAAAAAGACGGTCTACGCATCGAATCAACCTTTATCGGCCTGCGCGAAATGGTCCTGCATGAGGCGACGTTTGATACAGGAAGCCGCGAAGCAGATATCTCGGTTCGTTTTCTTGGCGAGACAACATCACTGGTGCGCAACACGGCAGGCGAAATTATTGAAGGCAGCCCGACCGCGGTGAAAAAGCAGCGTGATATCTGGACGTTTTCGCGCCGTATGGGGGCGGATGACCCCAACTGGCTTCTTAGTGCCACCGGGGATTGATGCTTGGAGCGGCACGAAGCTTTGCAATCGCGATGTTGGCGATGATAGCCGCCCCGGCTGCAGCGGAGGTTTTGACATTTGCCGATCTTGATGGCTGGGCAGACGACGAACATGCTGCCGCGTTGTCCGTGTTTTTAAACTCCTGCGAGGTATTAACAGACCCGGATTGGACAGCGCTTTGCAGGTTTGCTGGGGATGCAGACAAAACCCCCGCAGCCGCGCGCAGTTTTTTTGAACTGTTCTTCAAGCCCGTTCTTATTGGTAACACGCCCGCCCTGTTTACCGGATATTACGAACCCGAACTTTCCGGATCACCGGTGCGAACGCCAAGTTTTGCCTACCCCATTTACTGTAAACCGCCCGAATTGGCGGATGGCGCCGTTTGGCACACCCGTGAGGCGATAGAAACGCAAGGGCTGCTTGGCGGGCGCGGTCTGGAAATCGCGTGGTTGGACGATCCGGTTGAGGTGTATTTTCTGATGATTCAGGGATCAGGCCGCATCCGGATGCCGGATGGCCGCTTGGTCCGGGTGGGTTACGGCGGCAAGAACAATCAACCTTACCGGTCGATCGGGCAAGAAATGATAAGGCGGGGGTAGATGACGGAAAGTGAAGCTTCGGCGCAATCCATCCGTGCTTTTGTGCGGCAGGATCCGACGCTGGGGGCGGAATTGTTAACGTTCAATCCATCGTTTGTGTTTTTCAAACAGCTGTCTGATCTGCCCGCTGAAAAAGGGCCAATCGGTGCGATTGGGCGATCTGTCACGACGCTAAGGTCTGTGGCGGTTGATCCTGATTTTACCCCGCTTGGTGCGCCGGTTTGGGTGGAAAAGGACGGGCAAAATCCGATCCGATCCCTTATGGTGGCGCAAGATACCGGGGCCGCCATCAAAGGCCCGCAGCGGGCAGATATCTTTTACGGCACGGGCCGCGATGCAGGCCAAGTGGCAGGGGCGGTAAAAGACGGCGGGC
>JACMNW010000323.1 GCA_014378345.1 Pseudorhodobacter sp.
ACGCCGCCGGTGGGGAAATCAGGGCCGGGGATCAGGGCGACCAGTGCTTCATTGCTGATGCCGGGATCGTGGATCATGGCAAGGCAGCCCTGGATCAGTTCATCCAGATTATGCGGCGGGATGTTGGTGGCCATGCCGACGGCGATACCGGTGGAGCCGTTGGCCAGCAGGTTCGGGAAGGCGGCAGGCATCACGACCGGCTCGGTCAGCGTGCCATCATAATTGGCGCGGTAATCGACGGCGTTTTCAGCCAAGCCTTCCATCAGAATTTCGGAAATCGCAGTCAGGCGCGCCTCAGTGTAGCGCGAGGCTGCCGGATTATCGCCGTCGATATTGCCAAAGTTGCCCTGCCCATCCACCAGCGGGTAACGGACGTTGAAATCCTGCGCCAGCCGCGCCATCGCATCGTAGATCGCGACATCGCCGTGCGGATGGTAATTGCCCATGACATCGCCGGAGATTTTGGCGGATTTGCGGAAAGCAGATGTCGCGGTCAGCCGCAACTCTCGCATAGCGTACAAAATGCGGCGGTGCACGGGTTTCAGGCCGTCGCGCGCATCGGGCAGCGCGCGGTGCATGATGGTAGACAAAGCATAGGTCAAATACCGCTCGCCAATGGCGCGGGCCAAGGGCCCGTTGATCAAGACAGGCTCTATCTTGGGGGTATCTGCGGGCGTCTTCATGAATGTGGTGTAGAATACCGAGCACTTGCGGTCTAGACGCAATCGCGGGCTGCCCGGCGGATGACAAAGCCACAGGGTTGAAAATCTGACTCTTTCCCCCCTGCGACGGCTGCGAATCGTGTTAAAGTTGTTGTTAGACTTAATGATTTAGGTGGTGCCATGCTTCGGTTGACGTTTTTGCTTTGCTCAAGCCTGTTTCTGGTGATGCTGCTGGGTGGCCGTGATTTTGGGCAGTTGCGCCCGGGGTTGGCGCAGGCCGAGGCTGGGGCGGATGCCCTGCCAGTGACGGCTGAGGTGCCAGCGGTTGAGACAGTGGCATTGGCGAGTGACGCACCAGAAACGCCAGTTGTGGTGCATGCAATTGTGCCCGACCCTGTAATTGTTAAAGCACCCGTTGTGGCTGTGGCTTTGGATGCCGAAGTGGCCCCTGCCCCGGTTCCCGTTGAACCAGAAAGTACCGTTTTTACCTTGTCAAACTACGCTGATCCGGCACCTGAAGCAGGTGTTGCCCCGGAGCAGGCGGCGGAGGGTGAGATTTGGTATGTGGCAGGCAATAGTTTGAACGTGCGAGCAGGGCCATCAACGGATGATGCCATTGTGGGCAAGCTTTCGCGCGGTGAAGCGATGCTGATGGTGTCACGCGATGGCGGAGATTGGGCACAGGTCAGAATTGAGGGCGACGGGATCGAGGGATATGTGGCCACCCGTTTTCTGACGGCAGAATTGCCAGTAAGCAACTAAGTCGCCATTGTGGGTTTGCGCTGTGGATGGTTTAGCCTAAGCAAGGCGGACCACTTCTTGGAGCAGACCATGACAGCGCGGAGCATTCTGATTACGGGCTGTTCTTCGGGCATTGGGTTTGATGCGGCGCAGGGGTTGGCGGCACGCGGCTGGCGGGTGTTTGCAACCTGCAGGCAGGAGGCAGATGCTGCACGGCTGCGGGGCTTGGGGCTGGAAAGCTTTGTTTTGGATTACGCAGATGGGGCCAGTATAGCGGCGGGGGTGGCGGAGGTGAAAACCCGCACCGGGGGCACGTTGGACGCGCTTTATAACAATGGCGCGTTTGGTTGCCCGGGGGCGGTGGAAGATCTTCCAACAGCGGCACTGCGTGAGATTTTTGAGGTGAATTTGTTTGGCTACCACGAGCTTACGAGGGCTGTGATACCGATGATGCGGGCACAGGGGGCGGGCCGGATTGTCAACTGCTCATCCGTTTTGGGATTGGTGCCTATGAAATGGCGCGGGGCCTATGTGGCGACAAAATTCGCCATGGAAGGGCTGACGGATGTGCTGCGGCTGGAGATGGAGGGCACCGGCATCAAGGTGATCTTGATTGAACCGGGGCCAATTACATCCAGCATCCGTAAGAACTCGATCCCGCATTTTGAGCGCTGGATTGATTGGAAAAATTCGGCACGGGCGGCGGAATATGAGGTTTTGCGCAGCCGGCTTTATGAGGCGCGCGGGCCAGACAGGTTTGAATTGCCCGCATCGGCGGTGACGGATAAGTTGATTCACGCGCTGGAAAGCCCTCGGCCAAAGCCGCGGTATTATGTGACCAAGGCCACCTATCTGATGGGCTTTGCAAGGCGGATTTTGCCGACAACGGCGTTGGATTGGATTATCCAGCGGGGGTGAGGGGCCGAAAATTTTTATCCCGCACCGGACAGGGTCGCCTTTTCGGGCGCAAGGGTTACATATGGAGCAAGCCAAGGGAGCAGAACCATGTGGAAAGATCCATTTTTTATCGTCATTGCACTGGCCGTCCTGTTGGTGTTGGTTATTCTGGCGATTGGCATTGGCAGCTTTGGCAAAGGGGGCGAATACAACCGCCGCAACGCCAATAAGCTGATGCGCTACCGGATTTATGCCCAAGGCTTTGCGGTGGTTTTGATACTGGCATTTGCGTGGCTACGGTCGCGCGCCGGGTAATTGGGGGAACTGATGGTCGTTCTATCGAAGATTTATACGAAAACCGGTGATGCGGGGGAGACCGCGTTGGGAAATGGCGCGCGGGTGGCCAAGCATTCTTTGCGAGTGCAGGCCTACGGGACGGTGGACGAGACGAACGCGACCGTGGGTTTGGCCCGGCAGCATTCCAGCGGCGATATGGAGGAAGGCTTGCAGCGGATTCAGAACGATCTGTTCGATCTGGGGGCCGATCTGTGCCGCCCCGACATGGCGCGCGATCATGAGGCGGGCTATGTGCCGCTGCGTATTATCGAATCTCAGGTCCTACGGCTTGAGGGTGAGATTGACGTGATGAATGTGAAGTTGACGCCGTTGCGCAGTTTCATTCTGCCGGGGGGCACCGCGCTATCGGCGCAGTTGCATCTGTGCCGGACGGTGAGCAGGCGGGCAGAGCGGTTGACAGTGGAACTGGCCACGATGGAAGAAATTAACGTTGAATCGGTGAAATACCTGAACCGGCTAAGCGATTGGTTTTTCGTGGCGGGGCGGATTGCAAATAATGACGGCAAGGATGATGTGCTATGGGTGCCGGGGCTAACCCGCACCTGACACGTGCAAAACGAAACGCGACGTCGTGACACGCGGTTTGGTCGGTTTTGGTCTGTATTATGGATGTCGTTCGGGCTAACACCGATGGCAACGGCTTGGGGCCTTTGGGCCAGCGCAGAGGGAGTGCTTTGTTATGAAGGTTTTGGTGCCCGTGAAGCGGGTGATCGACTATAACGTCAAGGTGCGCGCCAAGGCCGATGGGTCGGGTGTTGATCTGGCCAATGTGAAAATGTCGATGAACC
>JACMNW010000324.1 GCA_014378345.1 Pseudorhodobacter sp.
ACCCGCATGTTTGAAGACCGCATTGCCGCGATTGAGGGCACAGAGGATGCGTTTGCCACGGCGTCTGGCATGGCGGCTGTGTCAGGTGCTATGATGTCGATGCTGCGGGCGGGGGATCATGTGGTGTCTTCGCGCGCCTTGTTCGGATCGTGCTTGTATGTGCTGGAGGAGGTTTTGCGCCGTTATGGCGTGATCGTTGATTTCGTTGATGGCACCGATTTGGCGGCATGGGCGGCAGCGGTGCGGCCCGGCACCAAAGCGGTTTTCTTCGAATCCATGTCAAACCCGACGCTGGAAGTGGTTGATATTGAAGCGGTGTCTAAGATCGCCCATGCCGTTGGCGCTTTGGTGGTGTGCGACAATGTGTTTGCCACGCCAATCTTTTCGCGCGCGGTGGAACAGGGGGCCGATGTGGTTGTCTATTCCACCACCAAGCATATCGACGGGCAGGGGCGTGCGCTTGGCGGGGTAATTTGTGGCACACGCGATTTCATCCGCAAGGTGGCCGAGCCGTATATGAAGCACACGGGCGGCTCCATGTCGCCGTTTACGGCCTGGATCATGCTGAATGGCATGGCGACGTTGGATCTGCGCTGCCGGGCGATGGCGGATGCGGCTTTGCAAGTTGCCAAGGCGTTGGACGGGCACAAAGCGCTGGCAAGGGTGATTTATCCGGGGCTGGCAAGCCATGCGCAGTTTGATTTGGTTCAGCGGCAGATGGGGTCAGGCGGCACGTTGGTGACGTTCGACATTGCGGGCGGCAAGCAAGCGGCGTTTCGGTTCATGAATGCGTTGGAGATTATCAAAATCTCCAACAACCTTGGCGATGCGAAATCAATTGTGACCCATCCGGCAACGACCACGCACCAGCGGCTGCCGCAGGACCAGAAGGATTTGCTTGGCATCACGCCGGGGTTGATCCGGCTGTCGGTGGGGTTGGAGGATGCGGGCGACCTGGTGGGGGATTTGATGCAGGCTTTGGCGGTGAGCTGTGGTCGGTATTTTCGCCTATTGCGGCGGCTGAGGGTGGATGTTTAGGGAAATGATCCCATATCCTGTATCTGTTGCCGCAGACCGAAGTAAGGGGCCAGCCATGACCATTCATTCAGCCGATATTGATGCCAAGCCAAGTGCCGCCGAGGCCGAGGCGGCATTGCGCGTGTTGCGACATTGGGCGGGCAAATCGTCTGATGCTGAAATTGCGGCGCTGGACCCGGTGGCAGGCGTGTTGGTGGGGCATTCGGTGTTGAGCCGGGTCTACCCGACCGAATTTCGGGTGGATGACGCCTATAAAAACTCGCTGCCGGATTTGCAGAACGGGCCTGCCAGCCTGATCGTAGGGGCAAAGCGGCAAATTCAGCATGTGGGGATTTCGAATTTCCGGCTGCCGATCCGGTATCACACGCGGGATGCGACCGAGATGCTGCTGGAGACATCGGTGACGGGCACAGTCAGCCTTGAGGCGGAAAAGAAGGGCATTAACATGAGCCGCATCATGCGGTCTTTCTATGCCCATTCGGAACGTCGGTTCAGTTTCGAGGTGATCGAGGCGGCGCTGGAAGATTACAAGCGCGATCTGGGATCGTTTGATGCGCGCATTCAGATGCGGGTGTCATTCCCGATGAAGGTAACATCGCTGCGGTCGGGTCTGGTCGGCTGGCAATACTATGACATTGCGCTGGAATTGGTCGATGTGGCGGGTCTGCGCAAAAAGATCATGCATCTGGATTATGTCTATTCCAGCACCTGCCCCTGTTCGTTGGAGTTATCGGAACATGCCCGCATGACGCGCGGCCAATTGGCGACGCCGCATTCGCAGCGGTCAGTGGCGCGAATATCGGTTGAGGTAAAGCCGGGGGCCGTGTTGTGGTTTGAAGATCTGGTGGATCTGGCGCGGGCAGGGGTGCCGACCGAAACACAGGTGATGGTGAAGCGCGAGGATGAGCAGGCATTTGCGGAACTGAACGCGGCAAATCCGATTTTCGTGGAAGATGCCGCGCGTAGTTTTGCGGGGCAGTTGCAGGGCGATGTGCGGATTGGTGATTTCCGGGTGTTGGCCAGCCATCAGGAAAGCCTGCATAGCCATGACGCGGTTAGCCTTTTGACCGAAGGCCCGACATTCGCGCAGACAAGCCTTGATCCGCGGCTGTTTGGCACGCTGTTTCACGTGGGCTAAGCGTTCAGCTGCTTATCAATGCCCCACGGGCTTTTTGCGTTGTTATTGCGGAAAGCGCCCGCAGGGTGCGCGGAGTTTTTCGGGCTGTGTGCATTGACGCCGGGTGGCGGCGGCAGGTATTGGAAGCGGGATGATTGATATCCGGCCCATTGCCTATGTTATCGGGCGCATCCTGATCGTGTTTGCGATTTTGATGCTGGCGCCGGCCGTGATTGACTATCGCGCGGGTTTGGAAAATGGCTTCGATTTTCTGCAATGCGCCATTTTGACGGGCAGCGTCGGGGCTTTGCTGGCTTTGGCCACGCAAAATGCCTTGGGTCAGGGGCTGGATACCCGGCAGGCCTACGTGCTGACCGTGGCAATCTGGGGCATTGTGCCGATGTTCGCGGCCCTGCCGTTTTATTTTGGTGCGCCGCAGCTTACGTCCACCGATGCGTATTTTGAGGCGGTGTCTGGAATTACCGGCACCGGATCAACGGTCATTATAGGACTGGACGCTTTGCCCACGGGTACCAATCTGTGGCGCGGATTGTTGAACTGGCTGGGGGGCTTGGGTATTGCCTTTGTCGCGATGATCTTTCTGCCGCTGATGCGGGTGGGTGGCATGCAATACTTCCGGACCGAAGGGTTTGATACCTTTGGCAAAGCGTTGCCGCGTGCTGCCGATATCGCCAAGCAATTGCTGTTTGTTTATGCGGGTCTGACGGTGATCTGCGGTATGGTTTACACCGCCGTTGGCATGACCACGATTGACGCGGTCGTCCATGCGATGGCAACGATCAGCACGGGTGGATTTTCACCGTCAGACGAGTCTTTCACCAAATACGCAGGCGCTGGCGAATATGCCGGGGCGCTGTTTATGGTTTTGGCAAGCCTGCCGTTCTTGCGCTATGTACAGCTGGTATCCGGCGCGCCTATGGCGCTGTGGCGCGATGTACAAGTGTGGGGATTTCTGCGCATTTTGGCCTGCGGTGTGGCGGCGGTTGCACTGTGGCGGGTGGTCAGTTCAGACATGGGGCTGGAGCCTGCGTTTCGCGAAACACTGTTTAACCTGACCTCGATCCTGACGGGCACCGCGTTCTTTAGTGGGGAATTTTTGGGCTGGAGCGGGTTTGTCTTGATTGTGGCGTTTGTGCTGGGGCTGATCGGGGGATGTTCGGGGTCAAGTTCGGGCGCATTGACGGTGTTTCGGGTGCAAGTGTCGATGGCGGCTCTGTGGGCACAGATCAAAATGATCACAAATCCCAATCGGATCAGCCCGGTTCGATATGCGGGGCGCACCGTGCAAGAGGATGTCTTGAACAGTTTGATCCTGTTCGTCAGCGGTTACGTGCTGATTATCGGAGTGTTGACGGTGGCCCTATCGCTTATGGGGATTGATCCGGTATCGGCGCTGTTTGGGGTTTGGGCATCGCTGGGCAATATTGGCTATCATTTTGGCCCGCTGACCGCCGCCACGGGCACGGCGCGCGATTTCCCGGATGCTGCGAAATGGGTTTTGATCCTTGCCATGCTGATGGGAAGGCTGGGGTTACTGGCGGTTCTTGTGTTGGCCTTGCCGCGGTTCTGGCGGGCCTAATCCCAACACGATACCAGCACGGTCATGCCGCTGGCGAGGGTGGACAGGTCTTCGGGGGCCATTGCCCCTTGGCGGGTGGAAGGGGCAGTTGTGATACCTTCGGTTGCAAGCCGGTTGGCAATAGCCGCCGATGATGCTGCAAAAACGACGCCTGATGGCAGCACTTTCTTTGTATCAACAACGTTGGGCAGCAGCATTCCAAGCACAGACCCGGTGCCATCAAGAATGGGGCCACCCGCATCGCCGGGGCGGGTATCAAGCGACAGGCGTTTTATGCCAGCTTCGCCGTTCAGGCCTTGCAGGGCTTCCAATGCGCCAAAGGTCAGCACGGGGGCAGGCAGCGTGTCTTCATAGGAATAGCCTGAAACTGCGATTTCAGTCCCGACCCGTTCTGCGGCGGTCTGAAACTCTGCAATCGCCAGGGGGGAAAGGGCGACGCGTGGTTTCACCATGGCAATCCCGGTGGCCGCATCGGCAAAAACAACGTCGGCATCTTTATCAAGTTCGAGGGTTACGCGGCTACAATTTGCGACCGCCTCAACGGTCGTCAGAACAGTCCCCGTCGCATCAATAAAAAACCCGGAGCGGGAGAATTTTGGCCTGCGCACTTCGAGGCCTGACAACAGCCCCGCGCGGGCATGTTCGGCCAGCGGCGCAAGCCCCGGATCAAGGGCGGTGTCACCTGACGATTTGAACGACGCCTGCATCGCCGCCAGAACCCGCGTCATGCGGTCCGCGTCTGATGGTTTCCAGACCAGAATATAGCCTTTGATCAACCCGCCAGACAGTTGGGCGTAGCTATAGCTTTCAAGGGCTGCGTTCTTGGCCATGATGGTGAAAGATCGCTCACCCCGGGTGCGATCCCCGCCCAAAGGTACGACTTCCAGCGTTTGCAAGATGTCATACAACCCATACAGGCTGTTTTGATCGCCCGGTTGGCTGATCAGGATCACCTGCACGCCAGAGCCGTCTTTTTCGGCGTAATGCACAAACGGCGGCTCGTAATGATCAAATTTCACCAGCGCCGTGGGCAGGGTAATTTCGATGCCTGACGCAGTTTCGGTAACCGTCTGCAGACCCAATTCGGCCTGTGCCTGGCCGTAGGCCGCAAGCAGCGTGCCACGCTGGATGGTGGTTAAAACGCCCGTTGCATCAACGCCGTTGTCGGTTTGCCAAGCGGCTATTGAATTGCGGGTGCCGGGGCCGAAATCTCCGTCGATGGTTGACGCGTAGTAACCAAACCATTGCAGGGCTGTCTGCAGCAATTGGCGGTCTTCAATTGGCAGGGCGGCTTCGGACTGGCGGGCTTCGGCTTTGGTTTCTTCAAGGATCACGACAGGTTCGGGGGTGATGACGGGGTCTGCAATCGCAACGTTGGGTGCTTCTGGTGACGGTTCTGCGGCGGCAGTTGTATCTGGTATCACTGGCAGCACCTGCCCACCAATAGGCCAGAATTGTTGGCGAAAATCGCTGCCATCGGCGATATAGCTGTCTTGTGGCACCAGATTTTCGCGGGTCAGCTCGACCAGTTTTGCAGCGCCCGCTTCAACGCCGTAGGGACCAATGACGATGCCGTACCAGCCTGATCGCAGTTTAAAACCTGCCACATTGGGAAAGGCCGATGCATAGGCGTGGGCCCGGTCTTGCGCATCTTGCAGGGTTGGCAGCGCCTCGATCTGGACCCAGACCTGATCTTGTGCGCGTGCGGGCGGGCCAAAGGACAATGATAACACCAAGCCAAGCGCGAAAAGTATCTGCTTCATCGGAGAGCCGTTCCCATACCCATTTGACGTCTAATCAGCTTGCTTTACAGGGCTCTAGGACGATCTGCCAGCCCCAGCGCAAAGCGCTTAAAATTTGGCACGCGGTACGTGGCTTTGAAGCCCTGCCGCGATGCCGCAGTGCATTGACCCTTGGCCGCGCCTTGCCTATGCAGGGCGCAATTTACACGCAGGTGCGATGATGCTTGATGCCCCCGTTCCACCACGCAGCTTTCAGGAGATTATCTTGCGGCTGCAATCCTACTGGGCGGCACAGGGCTGCGCCATTCTGCAGCCCTATGATATGGAAGTGGGGGCAGGTACCTTTCACCCCGGTACCACGTTGCGGTCTTTGGGCGCAAAGCCTTGGGCTGCGGCCTATGTGCAGCCATCGCGCAGACCTACCGATGGGCGCTACGGCGAAAACCCGAACCGGTTGCAGCATTACTATCAGTATCAGGTGCTGATC
>JACMNW010000325.1 GCA_014378345.1 Pseudorhodobacter sp.
GATGGCCAGCAGATCATGAAAATCCTGTGTTCCGATCACAAGGTTTCCATGAGCCCCTATTTCATGAGGCCCGGCTTTGCATTTGGCGGGTCGTGCCTGCCAAAAGATGTGCGCGCATTGCGGTCTATCGCGGCAGATATCAACGTAGCCTCGCCGCTGCTCGATGCGGTGCTGGTAGCCAATGCAGAACAGATCAACCGGGCGGAACGGATGATCCACGCATCGGGGTCTACCTCTGTTGGCATGGTTGGCATCAGCTTTAAGCCCGGCACGGATGATATGCGGGAAAGCCCGCTTGCAGAACTGGCGTCGCGGCTGATCGATTCTGGCATCACACTGACGGTTTATGACCCGTTCGTGCACGAAGCCTATGCCAATGACATGTCAGCGGCAGGACGTGGCAATGACTACAACATTGATCTGAAAGATCGCCTGGTGCCGACGATTGCTGAATTGCTGGCGAAGTCAGATATCGTGCTGGTCGGCAATAAATATGACGAAACGATCGAGGCATTGCAGGCCGCCGTGGCCGACCGTCTGGTCATTGATCTTGCCCGTATCATGCCCGGTGCAAAATCCGGCGGCAGCTATCAGGGCATTTGCTGGTAAAATGGGAATCTTGGGACATATCGCCTATATCGCGGCTTGCCTCGGCCTTGGCCTAAGCATCCCGGTCCATTCCTTGGGGAATGTATCGGGTGCTTTGGCTGTGGTCGGCGCAATCGGGGTTTGGCGGTATTCCTGGGCACTGCTGAATTTCTTGCGGGCGCTGGTGTTCCTGAAATGGGCTTACCCACGGCGCAAGGCCCGCGCGATGGCTGCCTATGCAGTACTGCCAACCGCTGCACATGCTTATTTTCTGGTGACCAGCTACAAGATTGAACCAGAGGTGACGACGCGGGTCTACCAATCCATCTTTCGTGCGGCAGTGCAGTCGGCAGGTGGTGCAACCGTTGTGGCGTCGGTGGTTGATACGGCTGATGGCCGCATGATCCGGCAAATTTTCGACTCCAATCCTGACGCAACGGCAAAGGTGCGCCTGATCATCGATCAGATCCCCGGCACCGGCAAACGCGATGCACTGGCCCGGTCCTTGCGGCTGATCGGGCGTGAGGCACCAACACGGCGCGATATTGTGCTGTTTGTTGATGGTGATAGCTGCGTGCCGCTGGATATTGTGGCGTCTACCGCGCCGTTTTTCGTGAACCCCGATATGGGTGCCGTCACCACCGATGAACAGGTCGAGATCAAAGACAGCGCACTGTTTCGCGATTGGTTTTCCCTGCGGTTCAATCAGCGGCAGGTGATGATGTCATCTATGGCTCTGTCCGACCGCGTGCTTACCCTGACCGGGCGGATGAGCGTGGTCCGCGCCGATCTTGCCACCGACGCAGGCTTCATAAACCAGGTGCAATCAGACTACATCGACCATTGGCGTCTGGGCCGTGTCACCTTTCTGACCGGGGACGACAAATCCACTTGGTTCTGGCTGCTGAAGAATGGCTACAAAATGGGTTATCTGCCTGATGTGGCATCAGTTTCCATGGAAAGCCAGCCAAAGCCGGGGTTTGTGGATAGTGCCGTGACGCTGATGATCCGCTGGTTTGGCAATATGCTGCGCACCAATGGCCGCGCGCTGGCCCTGCCGCCATCGAAGATCGGCTACTTCACATGGTGGTCGATCCTGGATCAGCGCGTCGGTATCTGGACCACGCTAGCAGGCCCAATTTCCGTGCTGGTGGGTGCCATGTTCATCGAACCGCTGGTGCTGCCTGCCTATATCTCTTGGGTGATGTTTACCCGCTATACCTACTGCTGCATCCTGTCACTTGTGCGGCTTGAACGCTTTCCGATCAGCTATCCGTTCTTGCTGTATTTCAGCCAGATCGCAGGCGCTGCGGTGAAAAGTTTCGTGCTGTTCCGGTTGGATAAGCAGCGCTGGACCCGGCAATCCAGCGCCTTCGCAGCCCCGAAAACAAAACTGCCACTGCGTGCGCAGATCAAAAAACTCTCCTCCCTCTACACCCATGCTTTGGCCCTTGGTTGGCTGACGCTTGGGGTGGTCGTTCTGTCTGGCATTGTCTGAAATTCGTGAAGGAATAGTCTATGGAAACCCGCGCCGCATTAGAACTGACCAAGGAACAACTGTCTTTTCTGCCCAGCAAGGGCGACCATCCGATGATGGATGTTCCCTTCATGGTAGGCATAGATGGCCGCCAATATCGGGGGATGCGCCTGTCATTGGTGATGGCGGAAATCAGCGGGCTGATGGACCCCGGCCTCGAAAACGCCACGCGCCTTATGCGGCTGGTTTTTCCGTTCCACGGCTTCAGCGTAACGCTGGGTGTGCTTGGCCTGATCAAACATGTCGACCGTGACAAAGGCTTGGCATCGGTGACATTCGTTGATCCGGGGGGCGAGCATTTACCCCAGATGCGCCATATCCTGAATTCGTACATCGCGGGCGATCTGGTGGCACTTGGCGGGGTTATCGGTGTGGGGTCTACCCTGCCATCGCCCGCAACCCGTGCTGCCATAGCTGCGGCCACCCGCAACTGGACCCTGCCGCGCATGCTGGGCTCGGCGGGCATGGCGCTGGCGACGGTCTTGCTGCTGGGCACAGCAGGGTCATTGGCCTATAGCCGCATCTTCACACAAGTCATCGCCACCCCCGGCCGTGCTGGCCAAGACGGAATGACACTTGGTGCTATCGCATCAGGCCAGCTTGATTACGTGAATTTGGAAGCCAGCGAAGGCGAAGTCGCGTTTTCAATCCGCACCATCACAGGCGATCTGTTATCCATCGCTATGCCCTGTACTTGTGCGGCTACGCTGCAAGGCACTGCGGTGGGGGCAACCGTGCAATCAGGTGATGCAGTCATGACTGTGTCGCAGCCCGGCGCGCCATTGGTCGTAAACACACAAGTTACCTCGGACGAGCTGCTGCAGCTTGCCTTTTCCGATCACGTCAACATCCGCTTTGCGGACGGCGAAACCATCCGTGCCCGTGCCGATACTGCAGGTCTGCGCGGTCAGACAGGAAATGCATTGGTACCTGTGCGGTTGATCCCGGAAGTGGCTTTGCCGGATAGCCGGAACGGAGCACTGGGCGCGCTTACTATTATCCGCCCGCTGCCCTTTGATCTTGGCACGACATCACCTGCTTCCCCCACCTCTGGCAACTGAACTGGATGTGATCTTATGACCAAACCGATTTATCCCTTGGTTCTGTGTGGCGGCATGGGCGCCCGCCTTTGGCCAATGTCGCGCATCGAACAACCAAAGCAATTTCAACCCGTGCGCGGCAAAGGCAGCCTGTCGTATTTCCAAACCACTGTGCAACGCCATCGCGGCGATGATTTTCATAGCCCCATTGTGGTGACTAGTGTTGCCCAAACAGTGCTGGTGCACCGTCAGTTGCAAGACCTGCAAATCAGATCCACCGTGATCGCCGAACCGATGGGCCGCAACA
>JACMNW010000326.1 GCA_014378345.1 Pseudorhodobacter sp.
AGCATCACGCCTACTGGCAGCACAAACCCAAAGACAAATGGCACTAAGCAAAACACGGTGGCTGCCAGTGCGCCCGTACCCTGCAGTGCCAAAGGCACAATCGGGCGGCTGGCGCGGCTTAAACGGTGAAAGCGCGCATTCCGCCTGCTGATGCGTTCCAACGCCAGCAGCAGCAAAACCAGCATCAAGATTACCCCTGCAATCTGCGCCGCACCGCCCGCGTTATTGCCTGTCAGCCAAGTCGAGAATACCCCCGTGGTCAGGGTTTGCACGCCAAAATGCAACACCGTGCCATAGTCGGCAACCGTCTCCATCATCGCCAGTGCCACACCTGTGGCAATCGCGGGCCGCGCAAGCGGCAGGCCCATGCGCCAAAACATCGCCCATGGTCCCGCGCCCAATGCCCGCGCCACTTCATATGAACAGCCCGACTGTTCCCGAAACGCCGCCCGCGCCAGCAGGTAGACATAGGGGTACAGCGCCGATGCCAACACCACAATCGCAGGCCCATGGGCGCGCACTTCGGGAAACCAGTAATCGCGCGCGTCTTGCCAGCCAAAAGTGGCACGCATTGCCGCCTGCAACGGCCCCGCATAATCCAGAAAATCGACCAAGGCATAAGCCCCGACATAAGCCGGTATCGCCAACGGAAACAGAAGGGCATAGTCCAGCCATCTGCGCCCTGGAAATCGGTACATCGCAATCAACCAGGCAGAGACTGTGCCAAAAATCGCGGTCAAAACCGCCACGCCTGACATCAAAATCAACGTGTTGCCAAGATAGCGCGGCAGCACTGACGCCATCAGATGTGGCCAGATGTTTTCGGCCGGGTGAAAAGCAATCCACACCACAGACAGGATCGGGCACAGCACAACTGCGGCAATGATCGCAGTTCCGACAGACCAAACATTGATGCGCGGCAAATGCCATCGCCGTGCTGAACCCATAACTTGACTGTTTTGCTTGGTCATCTTGTGATGGGGGATACAGGAAAGCGGTTTCCCTGTCCAGAAAGCCCGTATAGTCTGCGCGAAACAGACCTCAAGGCCGGACACCTCATTCCCCATGCGCATAGTCTACCACCTCGGCGCCCATTGCACCGACGAAGAACGCCTCTTGCGGTGCCTGCTGAAAAATCGGGCAAGCCTGTCTGCAGAGGGCATTCATGTGCCGGGGCCGACGCGCTACCGAAACTTGCTGCGCGACACGGCGGTTGCCCTGAAGGGCAAAACTGCCACCTTGGAAACCCAGGCGATGATTTTGGATCAAATCACCGAGCAGACCCAGGCAGACCGCCTTATCTTGTCTTGGGACAATTTTCTAAGCTATCCACTTTGGGCCTTACGCGGCGCGCTTTACCCCAATGCCGCTGAACGTATCCGGGCGTTTACCCGCATTTTCCCCGAGATTGATGCCGAATTTCATTTAGCCATTCGCAACCCTGCGACGTTTCTGCCAGACCTTTTTCAACGCCAAACCGGCAAAAGCCACGACGAATTCATGGAAGGGGTGGAACCTTTGCGCCTGCGTTGGTCAACCATGATCGACCAGGTACGCGCGCTGAACCCGCATGTTCCACTAACCATCTGGTGCGATGAAGATACGCCTTTGATCTGGCCCGATGTGCTGCAAGCCGTATCCGGGCACAGCCCCGGTTTGGTTCTGGAAGATGCAGATGTGCTGCTGTCCAGCGTGATGACCCCTGAAGGCATGGCGCGGCTGACCGGATATCTTGCCGAAAACCCACCCGTTTCGCCCGATATCCGCAAAGGCATTGTCGCCGCATTTTTAGACAAATACGCCGATCCGGCCAAGCTTGAGGTAGATCTTGAAATGCCCGGCTGGACGGACGCGCTGGTGGCCGAAATGACCGAAAATTATGAAACGGACGTGGCCCAGATTGCACAGCTTCCGGGCCTGACCTTTATCACCGCATAGCGGCTACTGCATCCCCAGTTACTGCATTCCCAGTGCGGTCTTGTACATTTCCAGAATTGCCTCTTCTTCGGCGATATCGTCTGGTTTGCGTTTGCGCAGTGCAATCACCTTGCGCAAGATGCCGGTGTCATAGCCGCGCCCCTTAGCCTCGGCCATCAATTCTTTTTGCTGCTCGGCCAAGTCTTTCTTTTCCGAATCCAATTGCTCAAAGCGCTCAATGAACTGGCGCAGCTCGTCTGCGGTAACAGAATAGGTGTCGATCGGATCGCTCATGGTGCCCCCAAAATTATCTGGCACCTCCCTACCTTGCCAAAGGCTGCAGGTTCAAGCCGCCAAATGCCACGCAGGCCCACTTGTCAGCGCAGACGTGCTCAGTTAGTGCCAACAAATACGCAAACGGGGGCGCATCATGGCATGGATGATCTGGGTCGGGACTGCGGCGTCACTCTGCGGGGTGGGCGGCCTTCTCTGGTGTATTTTCCTCGCCCTGAAAGCGCGCCGTGCGGGGTTGACCGATGACGCCATGCGCGCCCGATTGCAGCATATCGTCACGCTGAACATGGCGGCCCTTGGCGTCTCGGCGTTGGGGTTGATGATGGTCGTGGCGGGGATATTGCTTACCTAGTCTTGTTTAACGCAGCAAAATTTCGCCCTTCCGCAATCAGGCTGTCAAACAATGCATCCGGGTGCCAAACGGCATCTTCCGCGGCCCAGATTCGCAAATTGCGGCGCAGCACGATCAACCCACGTACATCGGCCAGATGCATCGGGCCACCAAGCGCGCGCGGAAACCCAAATCCACTGACCAAAATTACATCAATATCGGCTGGACACAATGCCCGCCCTTCTGACACCAGACGCGCCCCTTCATTGGCCATTGCGGCAAGCACCCGGTCGGCAATCGCCGCATCTTGCATGGCCATCAACGTGCCCTGACCTTCCGCCAACCCTGCAGGCAATCGCACAACGCCCGCCACCGCGCGCGTCGCTTGCGCCACAGGCACACCTGCCGCAATCAACACCTGTGCTGCCCGCCGCCCTGCCGCCATCACCCGCGCCCCGATCCCCGGGCCGCGCCCCTGCCTGGCCACCTTGACCGGGCGCAACCCCAATTTACGGATCAGCATCAAGCCAGTAGCAATCGTACCCGGCGTCATGCCGTCTACCACCGCCACCTCGGCCACGCTTTGCGGTGCCAAAATCACACCCATCACATCACGCCCCGCACCGTCTGGCACCCCGCCTTCCACCAGAACCACAATACCGGGCGACAGCCCGCGCGCAAAATCCACCGCCAACGGACGTTCTGCCGTTGTTAAAATCACCGCTTCGGCCCCGGCAAATCCCATCGGGTCAAGTGCCGGACTAAGCCGTGCCCAATCAGCATCCCGTGCGTCTTTGGTCAACTGCCCCGCAGTTATTGCGGCCTCTTGCGCCAACCCCACAGCCTTAAGCGCGGCGACCAACGCTTCTTGGCTTGGGTCGCACAGGGTCACGCGCAACCCCGCCCGCAGTGCAGCGCCGGTCACATCAGCGGCCGCCCCGCCTGCGCCCCAGACACCAAGGTGCGTCACTGGCACAGCAAGTGTCGCATCATAACCCGCTGGCGGATGATCTGCCCGCCGGTCTTCTATAAACAGATACCGAAGTGCTGCCGCCTCTGGCGTTGCCCGCAGATCGTCAAACGCCGCCCTCTCGAAGATAAGGCCCTGCTCCAGCGGCAACAGCAGGGCTGCCTCGACACAGTCTACAATGCACATTTGTGCCACTTTGCCGGACTTCGCCGCCGCCCGCCGCGCCACGGCAACAGCCGCCGCGAACCGCGCCGGATCGTGCAATCCGCTTTCGGTTGGTACGGCAGGTGGCGCAAGCACAAGGTCAATCGCCTTGGCCAAGGCCGCCTCGGCGTCATACTCCAGTGCATCCAAAACACCCATTTCAAACGCGCTATCTGCCGTAACTTGGTGCCCGGTCAGCATGATTTGCAGCGCCGCCTCGGCCCCGATCAAACGCGGCAGGCGCTGGGTGCCGCCGGCGCCCGGCAGGATCCCCAAATTGACCTCCGGCAGGCCCAAACGCAAACCCACCATGCCAACACGTGCTTGGGCTGCCAGCGCCAATTCCAATCCGCCGCCCAAGGCCACCCCGTGCATCACCGCGACTACGGGCTTGGCAAAGCCCGCAATCAAGCGGCAAACCTCTGGTAAGCTGGGCGCGCGCGCGGGCTGGCCAAATTCGCGAATATCCGCCCCTGCCGAAAAGCAGCGCCCGTCACCCCGGATTATCACGCCGGTAATACCAGTGTCGCGCGCCGCGCGGTCCAGCCCGGCCACAAGCCCTGCACGCACCGCAAACCCAAGCGCGTTGACGGG
>JACMNW010000327.1 GCA_014378345.1 Pseudorhodobacter sp.
ATGCGCAAAACCCCGCGACCCAATCGCCCCGCATGATTGACGTTATTCGCAAGGATATCGGTTTTCAGGGCCTGCTGATGACCGATGATCTGAACATGCAAGCCCTTTCCGGCACCCTGTCAGAGCGTACAAAACGCTCGATGAACGCGGGCTGCGATATCGCCCTGCATTGCAATGGCGATATGGATGAAATGCGCGCCGTCGCTGCTGCTGCTGGCCGCATGCGCGCCGACACGCTAGTAAAGGCCGCGCGCGCCATCGCCATGCGAACACTGCCGCCGCAAATCGACATCGCCGCAATCGAGGCGGAACTTGCCCATGCCTGAACCCGATTGGCCCACCGATACCCCCGAACGATTGGCCCCGCTTGACCGCATGGCTGCCGAGGCCCTGATCGTCGATGTTGATGGCTTCGAAGGCCCGCTTGATATGCTGCTTACGCTGTCGCGCACCCAAAAAGTTGATCTGCGCCGCATATCTGTACTGCAACTCGCCGAACAATACCTGAAATTCATCGCCGAAGCCCAAGCCCTGCGCATTGAACTTGCGGCCGATTATCTGGTGATGGCCGCTTGGCTCGCCTATCTCAAATCCCGCCTGCTTTTGCCGCCAGAGCCCGGCGAAGATGGCCCCAGTGCCGAAGACCTCGCAGCTCACCTCGCCTTCCAGCTTGAACGCCTGTCCGCCATGCGCGATGTCGCTGCACGGCTTATGGGCCGTGATCAGTTGGGTCGCGATTTCTTTCCCCGTGGCATCCCCGAAGATGTCACCCGCAAACGCAATGTCAGCTATTCAGCCACGCTTCTGGATCTCATGCGCGCCTATGCCCGCATTCGCACCCGCGATGATTTCCGCCCCTTCGTGATGGACCGCAACAACGTCTTCACCATGGAACAAGCGCTGGACCGGATGCGCAAACTGATCGGCTTTTCGGGGGAATGGTCCGACCTTACCACCTTCCTGCCCGATGATTGGCAGGTTCACCCACAGCGCCGAAGGTCCGCCACCGCCGCCCATTTCGCCGCCGTGCTGGAAATGGCCAAGGCAGGGCAGGTTGATCTGCGCCAAGCCGACCCCTTCGGCGCGATCCATCTGCGCAAGAAAGACGCCCGATGACCGAAACCTTCGATCCCATCGAGAAAACCTTGTTCGAGGCCCCCCCCATGGGCGAACAAGAACGCATGATCGAGGCGATCCTTTTCGCAAGTGCCGATCCCGTAACCCTATCAGAATTTACCGCCAGAATGCCGCATGGCTGCGACCCTGCCGAAGGCCTGATCACGCTGCGCCGCCGCTACGAAGGCCGCGGCGTCAATCTGGTCAAAGTCGGCGATGCCTATGCGCTTCGCACTGCAGCTGATCTTGGCCATCTGATGCACAAGGAAACCTTTGAGCATCGCAAACTGTCCCGCGCCGCGATCGAAACCTTGGCAATCGTGGCCTACCATCAGCCCGTCACCCGTACTGAAATCGAAGAAATTCGCGGTGTCGCCGTTAGCCGTGGTACGGTGGATCAGTTGATGGAACTGGATTGGATCCGCTTCGGTCGCCGCCGCATGACGCCGGGCCGCCCGGTTACGTTTGTTGTGACCGACCATTTCCTAGATCATTTCGGCCTCGAATCCGCCCGCGATCTGCCCGGCCTGAAAGACCTGCGCGCGGCGGGCCTGCTTGATAACCGCCCCGTCCCCGGCACCCTGCGCGGCCCGAATGAAGACGAAGACCCCGCCACCGGGCAATCTGAACTGTTTGAAGATTAAGCACGTTTTGGCTTCTTTTTCGCCTAAATACTCACCTTCTTTTTGATTCAAAGGAACCGCCCTATGAACCTTGATCGTTTAATGAACATGGTCGTCAATCAAGTGGTGCGCCGAGTGGTCAACATCGCAGTGGATCGCGGCATTAACTTTGCGTGGCGCAAAAAGCCCGCACCAGACACAGCCGCGCCTGCAATTGATGTCACCACCCCGGCCGAACTCGCCAAAGATGCACAGTTGCGCACCATGGCCGATCACGCCGCCAAAACCGCCAAAATGGCGCGCCGATTGGGGCGCTGACACGTCAGGAATACCAGACTGTCATTCTGGTGATTACCCGTTAAAGTGGTATTGCATTACTAACATATTTTTTCGCGAAACTCTGATTTCACACGTTTTTTTAAGTTATTGCGCCTTGTTTCGGGTGCTCAGTTCGTTAGGCGTCCCCATGTCGTTAGGCGTATCCATGGTTTTGTGCAATTTTCACGAGCGTATGTTTCAAACCATAGCCTATGAATTGGGCGGTATTTTACTGGCAACACCTCTTTATGTCTTTGTTTTTGGTACCTCTGGCGGTCAATCGTTTGTGGTGATGGCGTCGCTGTCCTTAGCCACGCTTATCTGGTTCCCTTTGCACAATACCGCCTTTGATTGGTGTGGTTTTCGCCTAACCGGTCGCCTTGCCAGCGACCGGCACAAAAATCTGCGGGTGCTACAGGCCTTGTCACATGAAATCACGGTTTGCCTGATCCCCACGCCCCGATGGGTTTGGTTAAGCGGGCACATCTGGCGCGAGGCGTGCTTGATCGACCTTGCCCTATTCTTCGCTTATGCTCTTGACGAACCCAACGCGCTCACTTGAACTGCTTGGCCAGTTTCAACCCTTGCCCCTGATAATTCGATGCAATCGAGGTGCCGTACAGCGTATCCGGCCGTGCGGCCATCCGCTCATAGACCAGCCGCCCCACCACTTGCCCGTGTTCCATCACGAACGGTGCCTCGTGGCATCGCACTTCCAGCACACCGCGCGATCCGGCCCCGCCAGATGCCGCATAGCCAAATCCGGGGTCAAAGAAGCCTGCATAATGCACCCGAAACTCGCCAACCATGGCCAGATAGGGCGCCATTTCGGCAGCATAGTCAGGCGGTATCGTCACCGCTTCGCGGCTGACCAGAATATAAAACGCACCGGGGTCGAGGATAATGCGCCCTTCAGAGGTGCGCACTTCCTCCCAATAATCCCTCGCCGGATAATGGCCGATCTTGTCCAGATCAATCACACCCGTGTGCGGCTTGGCGCGGTATCCCACAAGATCGCCTGACGCGGGCTGCAAATCGACCGAAAACCCCAAGCCATCGGAAATCACAGCCTTGCCAGACACCAGCGGCTCCGCGGCATTCAGCACCGACAGTTCGGCATCGGTCAACACCGCCTCGCCCTGCCGAAACCGTATCTGGTTCAACCGCATCCCCGGGCGTACCAGCACCGAAAAACTACGCGGGCAAACTTCGGCATAAAGCGGGCCTGCGTAACCTGCCGGAATTCGGTCGAATTCGGTACCACCGTCAGCGATGGTCCGCGTCAGCAAATCCAATCGGCCTGTCGAGCTTTTCGCATTCGCCACCGCCGTAATGCCCGGCGGCAGCGCCAGCCGTTCCATCAGCGGCACTACATACACACAGCCTTTTTCCAGTACAGCCCCGTGGCTTAGATCCACCCGGTGCATCTCAAATTCCGCAATGCGCGATGCCACAGACCGCTGTCGCCCCGCCAGAAACGATGCCCGCACCCGGTACGCCACGGTGCCAAGACGCAAATCAAGGCTGGCAGGCTGCACCTGTGCATGCGTGATTGCCAGATCAGCGGCAATAGCCCCTGCATCAATCAATCCACGCAATGCTTGGCCTGGCAAAACTCCGGTCATTGGCAACGCCCTATCATAATAGAAAGCCTGAAAAAGACACGCCCGCACTGCCAAAAAGGCAAGCGGGCAATTTCCTTGTTGGTCGGGCCGGAGAGATTTGAACTCTCGACCTTCCGCCCCCCAGACGGACGCGCTAACCAGGCTGCGCCACGGCCCGACACGCGGTCTTCATACTGATATTCCAAGCCGGGGCAAGCGGGAAAGCGCATGGTCCCGCCCGTCAGACCCGGCCAGTTTGCGCTGCATCTGCCATTGCGTCACGCAGGGCCTGAAGCCGCGCCACCACCCCCACCAATTCGGCCCCAACTTTTGCCGAACTTGCCCCGATCGGCAAAGATCTGATCCGCGACGCTAAAGTTATCACTGGACCGCCATCGAAATCGTCATCGTCAAAATCGTCTTCACCAAAATCTGCGGTATCGGCAACCGAGGCCGGCCGTTCGGGCGAAACAACGGGCGATCCGGCGGCAAATTCAGCGTCTGGAACGCCCACATTGATGGCATCACCCCCCTGCGATGCCTGAACCAAAGCCGCGATGTCCCTGCCCATGGCCGCATCAACTGCGCCGGAATTGGCGCGGTCATCGCTAACGCTGTCAGCGTCGATTGGTGGGGCAGGGGTCAGCCATAGTGTCCCTTGCGCAGGCGCATTGCCACGCGGGGGTTCAACCGCTTGCACAACATCAGCGAGTGTCGCGTTCGGCACTGATTGTCCGGCACCTTTGGGGGAACGATCAACGGCCTTTGCCATGGCGTCCGCCAGTCCGGGGGCAGGACGGAAAGGCACTGTTTGCCCTTCTGATCTGGTAACAACCGCTTCGATCTGGTCACCGATTGGGTCACCTTCAAGATCATGGTCCACCCCATCCGCAGACACCCCGGCCACATGCCGAACCCCTTGTTCGCGCAAGATCTTCTGCACACCGCGAATGGTCAAACCCTCGTCGTGTAAAAGCCGTTTGATGCCTGTCAGCAAAGCCACGTCAGACGGACGGTAATAACGCCGACCACCCGCCCGTTTAACGGGTTTGATCTGCGGAAACCGGCTTTCCCAAAACCGCAAGACATGCGCGGGCGTGTCAAGATGGTCTGCGACCTCGCTGATCGTGCGAAAGGCGTCAGCCGACTTGTCCATCCCGCAACCCGCCCCTTATTTATTACGACCAGCAGCCACCCGGTCTTTCATCAAATGTGACGGACGAAACGTCAAAACCCGGCGCGGGCTGATCGGCACTTCGTCGCCCGTTTTTGGATTACGCCCCACACGTGCCGATTTTGCCCGCACCGAAAACGTGCCAAAGGACGAAATTTTGACAGTCGTGCCAGATGCCAAAGCATCTGACATATGCGCCAAAACGCTTTCCACCAAAAGTGCCGATTCGTTGCGCGACAGACCCACTTCGCGAAACACAGCCTCGCTTAGATCCATCCGTGTCAGTGTCTTTTCGCTCATTGTATCCCCCGCTTTTACCAAAGTGTGCGCGGAATGGTTTTCCGAGTCAATATCAACCACTTGGAAGCGGTTATTCAGGCACAACTTAAGCCTAAACTTGTAACCGTTACAGCCGGATTACCACTGACCCCCAGGTCAAACCGCCGCCAATCGCTTCTGTCACGATCAAATCACCAGACTTCACTTGCCCCCGGTCCCGCCCGACAGACAGCGCCAGCGGTATGGATGCCGCCGATGTATTGCCGTGGTCCTGCACGGTCACAACCACTCGGTCCATCGGCACGTGCATCTTGTGCGCCGTGGCCGCGATGATCCGAAGATTGGCCTGATGCGGTACAATCCAATCCACATCATCGCCGGTCAGCCCAAGCTTGCCCAGTGACGTGTGCGCGGTTTGTGCAAGTTTTTCAACGGCATGGCGGAATACTTCCTTGCCATGCATCCGCAATTTCCCGGTAGCACCGGTCGACACACCGCCGTCAACATAGAGCAAATCCTTGAACCGCCCGTCGGAATGCAAATCTATCGCAAGAATACCGCGGTCTGCATTGCTGCCATCGCCTGTGCCCGCTTCCAACACCACAGCCCCCGCACCATCGCCAAACAAAACGCAGGTGGATCGGTCTTTCCAATCCATCAGGCGCGAAAACGTCTCCGCCCCAATCACCAGAACCCGCGTCGCTTGCTCCGAGACGATCAAGGCCTGCGCATTCGCCATCGCAAACACGAAGCCTGCGCAAACCGCCTGAACATCAAACGCAAATCCGCGCGTCATGCCAAGTTTGCCCTGCACCATGGTCGCCGCCGATGGAAACGTCAGGTCGGGGGTAGATGTGGCCACAATAATTGCATCAATATCGTCCGGCTCCAGCCCCGCATCCGCAAGTGCTGCCAAAGCTGCGCGGGTGGCCAGATCAGAGGTCATTTGACCCTCTGCCGCGAAATGCCGCCGCTCAATGCCCGACCGGGTGCGAATCCACTCATCTGTGGTGTCAACCAGGGCTTCCAGATCGGCATTCGATACGATGCGATCCGGCAAATAGTGCCCGATGCCTTTAACCACGGCGCGTATTGTCATTCAGGGGGTCCGCTGCTCATGCCTTCTTTTGCCACATCCTGCCCCGCGCGCCCCGCCGATGCAACCCGCTCTGCAAGCCGGTCCTGAAAGCCAGACTGCGCCAACCGAAACGCCAACTGTATCGCCGCCGAAACCCCGGTGGCATCCGCTGAGCCATGCGATTTTACCACAGTTCCGTTCAGCCCCAGAAACACGCCGCCATTCACCCGGCGCGGATCAATGCGCTTTTGCAGCCGCTTTAACGCGCCCAATGCCAGCAAAGCCGACAGCTTTGACAGCAGCGTCGCCTTAAACTCCTCACGCAAGAAATCCGAAATCAGTTTCGCCGTGCCTTCGCCCGTCTTGATCGCAATATTGCCGGTAAATCCGTCCGTCACAACCACATCGCACCGACTGCCCGGTATATCACCGCCCTCAACAAACCCAACATAATCAAACAAACCGTCCACCGCCGCCGCCGCGATCATGTCATTTGCAAGCTTTAGCTCGGCCCGGCCCTTATGTTCCTCAGTGCCCACATTTAAAAGACCAATCCGGGGCCGCGCCAACGCAAGGCCATTACGGGCATAGGCGGCCCCCATGATTGCGTATTGCAATAAATCCTCGGCATCGGCCTTGATATCAGCGCCCACATCCAACATTACGTTGAACCCGCCCGCATTACGGGATGGCCACAAACAGGCAATCGCCGGGCGGTTCACGCCGGGCAGTTTGCGCAGCTTGATCATCGACAGCGCCATCAACGCGCCGGTGTTGCCGCAAGACACCGCAACCTTCGCCTCGCCCAGTTTTACACTTTCCACGCAAGACCACATAGATGTGCCCTCACCGTGCCGCAAAACCTGGCTTGGCTTGTCTTCCATCGTCACGACGCGCGGCGCATGGCGCAATTCGCATCGCCCGG
>JACMNW010000328.1 GCA_014378345.1 Pseudorhodobacter sp.
GCGGCAATGTATGCGTCCATGCCCCGCTTTGTCTATCACATCGCCAATGCGGCCTTTGCCTCGACAACCGGCAGCCCCAGCGCTGCCCCGACCGCCGCATAGGTCAGATGCCCGGCATGGGTGTTCAGACCCGCCAGCAAATGCTTGTCATCGGCGCAGGCGCGCTTCCAGCCCTTGTCGGCCAGCGCCAGCATGAACGGCATCGTCGCGTTGCCAAGCGCCAGCGTCGATGTCCGCGCCACCGCACCCGGCATGTTGGCCACGCAGTAGTGCATGATGCCGTCCACCTCATAGATCGGGTCTTGATGCGTGGTGGCGCGCGACGTCTCAAAACACCCGCCCTGATCGATCGCCACATCCACCAGCGCCGCCCCCGGTTTCAATTCCTTAAGCTGCGCACGCGATATCAGTTTCGGGGCAGCCGCACCGGGAATAAGCACCGCGCCAATAATCATATCCGCCGCCCGCGCCAGTTCAATCGTGGTGCCCGCATCGGCGTAACCGCATTTGAACATGCCGCCAAACACATCATCCAGATACCGCAGCCGGTTCACCGACCGATCCAGCACCGTCACATCCGCGCCCATGCCTGCCGATATCTTAGCCGCGTGGGTGCCCACCACCCCGCCGCCAATCACCAGCACGCGCGCAGGCAACACGCCCGGCACGCCACCCATCAACACGCCGCGACCGCCATTTGCCTTTTGCAGCGTCCAGGCACCTACTTGCGGCGCAAGTCTTCCCGCCACTTCCGACATTGGGGCCAACAGCGGCAACCCACCGCGATCATCTGTCACCGTCTCATACGCAATCGCCGTCACGCCGGATTTCAGCAAATCATGGGTCTGCGCCGCATCCGGGGCCAGATGAAGATAAGTGAACAACACCTGCCCCTCCCGCAACCGCGCGCGTTCTACCGGCTGCGGTTCTTTCACCTTCACAATCATCTCGGCCTGCGCAAACACCTCCTCCGCCGTGCCAATGATATTAGCCCCTGCCGCCAGATAATCCGCATCGGTAAACCCAGACCCAACGCCCGCCCCGGTTTCAATCAACACGGTATGGCCATGGCCCACTGCTTCACGTGCCGCATTCGGCGTCATGCCAACCCGAAATTCCTGCGGCTTGATCTCTTTTGGGCAACCAATTCTCATCGTCTCTCTCCCTGATGAACACATCGTCCTTGGCGTCCAGCGTCCTCCAATCCCACCGCCGATGCTTTGAAATTTATCAGACAAATCGCGCAAACCTTGGTAGAACCTTCGACATATCCCGCAATCAGTCGAAGAATCCCCCATGACCGCAGACCTCGACGCCACCGACCGCCGCATTTTGGGCGTGCTGCAAAAAGAAGGCCGCATCACCAACGCCGACCTTTCTGAACGGGTAAACCTGTCCCCCTCCGCCTGCCACAGGCGGGTACAGCGGCTGGAAGAGGACGGCTTTATCGCAGCCTACGTGGCCCTGCTCGACACCCGCAAAATGGGCCGCCCGACCACGGTGTATGTGGAAATTACGCTTCAGGGTCAGGCCGACGACCTGCTGGATGCCTTTGAACAAGCGGTCGCAAAAGTGCCCGATATCTTGGAATGTCATCTGATGGCGGGCACCGCCGACTACCTGATCAAGATCATGGCCGAAGACACCGAAGACTTCGCCCGCATCCACCGCCAGTTCCTGTCACGCTTGCCAGGAGTGCGGCAGATGCAATCGTCGTTTGCTTTGCGGACTGTGGTGAAAACTACAGCGCTAGCGGTTTAAGCCATGAAAAACCCCCGGCCTTGCAGACGGGGGTTGATCGGGTTGGGTATCGCTACCCCAGTATTCGCTAACGTCGGGGCCTTAGAGACCGCCTTCGCGCTGAAGCTTCTTGCGCGCTAGCTTGCGCGAACGCCGGATGGCTTCTGCTTGCTCGCGTGCTTTTTTAACGGAGGGCTTTTCGAAATGTTGCTTAAGCTTCATTTCCCGAAAAACGCCTTCGCGCTGGAGCTTTTTCTTGAGAGCCCGAAGGGCTTGCTCGACGTTGTTGTCGCGGACGCTGACCTGCATGTGGTTGTCACCACCTTCCTAGGTTAAAGTTGCACTTTGATGTGCAGGCCTGCGCGCTATAACAAAGCGATGGGGACTTGTCTACCAATGGCCGAACGGAGGGTGAAATGGACCAAAACACCAGTATGGATGCCGCAAAAGACGCTGTTATTGATGCAGCACTGGCGCATGTGCCGTTTGATGGCTGGTCTGCGGCCAGTTTGGCGGCGGCAACAGCCGATTCGGGCGTGGCCGCCGGTTTGGTGACGGCGCTGTTCCCGCGCGGGGCGGTGGATCTGGCTTTGGCCTATCACGACCGGGGTGATGCCTTGATGCGCGACAGGTTTGCGGCGGAGGATCACAACAGTCTGCGCTACAGCGAAAAGGTTGCCCGCGCTGTGCGCCTGCGGCTGGAAGCGGCCAGCGATAAAGAGGCCGTGCGCCGGGGCACCACATTTTTTGCCCTGCCGCAACATGCTGCTGACGGCGCAAAGGCCATCTGGGGCACTGCCGATGCGATCTGGCTGGCACTTGGCGATACCTCAACTGACCTCAACTGGTACACCAAACGCGCAACCTTATCAGCGGTTTACGCGTCAACCGTGCTGTTCTGGCTGGGCGATGACAGTTTGGGTCATCAGGCGACATGGGATTTTCTGGATCGCCGGATAGAAAATGTTATGCAGATCGAAAAGCTGAAATCCCAAGTCCGCGATAACCCATTGGCCAAGGCTTTTGCCAATGGGCCGGGCCGCTGGTTTGACAAGATCAAAGCGCCAACCATGCCTACCGATTTGCCCGGCTCCTTTATGGACCGTTTCCGCCGCTAAAGGACACCTCAGATGAGCCTGCCGCATGCCATGACCGCAATCGCCATTACGGAACCCGGTGGCCCGGATGTTCTGCAACCCGTATCGGTACCGGTTCCGGTGCCGGGGTATGGCCAAATTCTGATCAAGATCGCCTATGCCGGGGTGAACCGCCCAGATGCGCTGCAACGGGCAGGGGCCTACGCGCCGCCTGCCAGTGCATCGCCCTTGCCGGGGTTGGAATGTGCGGGGCATGTGGCGGCTATTGGCCCCGGTGTTGTGCGTTGGAGCGTCGGCGGCACTATATGTGCGCTGTTGCCCGGTGGTGGCTATGCTGAATATGCCCTGACGAATGAGGCACATGCGCTGCCTGTGCCCATGGGCATGACCCTGCGCGATGCGGCCTGTTTGCCGGAAACTTGTTTCACTGTGTGGTCCAACATGGTGATGCGTGGCGGTCTTAAGGCGGGGGAGCGGTTCCTGGTGCATGGCGGATCGTCGGGTATTGGCACGACTGCCATTCAGATCGCTAAGGCCTTGGGTGCGCGGGTTTTTACTACCGCTGGTTCCGCCGAAAAGGTAGCTGCCTGCCTGAAACTCGGCGCCGAAGTTGCGATGAATTACCATGACGAAGACTTTGTCGAGGTTTTGAAGAAAGAGGGTGGTGCCAACCTGATCCTCGATATGGTTGGCGGCAGTTATTTACCCCGAAATGTCAAGGCCTTGGCCGATGATGGCCGCCTTGTGCAAATTGCCTTTTTGACTGGCCCAAAGGTGGAGCTGAACTTCGCCGAGGTGATGATGCGCCGCCTGACCATCACCGGATCCACCCTCCGCCCGCAATCGGACCTTGCCAAAGCCCGCTACGCCGAAGCGCTGGAAACACATGTCTGGCCGATGATCACCAAGGGCGCGCTTGCCCCGGTGGTGGATAGTGAGTTTCCCTATGATCAAGCTGCCGCAGCCCATTGGCGGTTAGAGAGTTCGGGGCACATCGGCAAGATTGTTCTAAAGGTTAGTTAATTAGCTGAAATTGTTGGATTTTCTGGCGGCATTATCTGTGCTTTAGCTGTGCTTTTTGCGTGCATACAAGATGGCAGATAAACACGATTAAAGCGGCGCGCGATCCCCCCTTAAACCAGTGGCCTGCCTTCCACATAATGCCCATACAACGTTGTCATAATGCTGATGCCGACCATGGTATTGAACCACTGTACCAGGCCGTCCCAAATCAGCATGGGCAGGCCGTTTAGCCCGAACAGGTACGCCGGACCCATCCCCAATGCGGCCCCGACGACCACAGTAACAAGCGCCAACACCAAGATCGTACCGCCCTTGCCCGCCATAAGCCGCCAGGCATCGCCAAGGCCCAAAGGCTCGCCCAGTGCTGCGGCCGGAAGTGCGGGGCAGAGGCGAAAAAATACGTAAATGATCGGGACGGCAATCAGCACCAAGGTGATAAGGCCTATCCCTGCA
The DNA here is from genome assembly GCA_014378345.1 of Pseudorhodobacter sp. Classification (GTDB taxonomy): domain Bacteria; phylum Pseudomonadota; class Alphaproteobacteria; order Rhodobacterales; family Rhodobacteraceae; genus JACMNW01. The sequence goes on from JACMNW010000328.1 coordinate 4,314, forward strand.
GCATCAGCGCGCGTTGCCCCTGCATTATGAAAAAGTGTCGCCATAACAAACCCGACCACCAGACCGATGACCAATCCCGCAACGGCAAGTGCCAGCCCGCTGAGCAGTGATTTGGTAAAATACGCCCAAACCCGGCCACCCTGCCACTTTGGAATTACCCCACCGCTATCTTCTTCGCGCAGCACATACCGATGCCAGGCAACCGCAATCCACAGCCCGATGATCAAAGACAGCACGAGGTAGATCACGATCCGACCTGTCGGGTAGGTGCCTGCCAGCATCATCGCCCGCCCCCCATCCGGCGAAAAAATCACTGGCACCCCAAGCACAAAAATCATCGCGAACTGGACCAGCGTCAGCAGCCCGGATATGCGCAGTGCGGCACCAAAATTGCCGAACACCTGCCGCACCGAGTGGGTGAAAATCTGAATACCCTGCATATCTGCTCCAATTATTGTTGGTCTAAGTAGTCAGCGCTTTCCAAAGTCTGTCAACCTATGCCTATGACATGACATGTATATCCGGCATTTTGCCCATTGCCCTGTGGCTACCTTACCGCATCGTGCACTTCTAAACCGTATCCGCGCGCTTGGGTTCACCGGGCTGTTACCCAACTGTCGTCAGCCCGACATTCCCTATTGGTAGCTTCAGGCTTTGGCTTGTTTCGAGCGATCATCACCTATGGGGAGACTACCATGACTTCTTTTTCGCGCCGCCCGGTGCTGGCGCTGTCGGCCTGTGCCGCGGCTCTGTGTTTGGCAACATCTGCGTTTGCGCAAGACACCTATTCGGTCGGCCTTTGGGGCGATATGCCCTATGCCAAGGCCGATGATGCACCGCATATTCCGGCCTTGATTGACGATATGAACGCCTCCGACATCGCGTTTTCGATTTATGATGGCGATATCAAAGATGGCTCATCCGAATGCACGGACGCGATTTATACCGATGCCATGACCATATTTAACAGCCTGAAAAAGCCGATGCTCTATGTGCCGGGCGATAATGAATGGACCGATTGCCACCGCGTCAATAACGGCGGTCATGATACTTTGGAACGGCTGGACCATATCCGTAAAACCATGTTCGCTGTGCCAGAGTCTTTCGGGATGGAAAAGTTGGTGGTCGA
>JACMNW010000329.1 GCA_014378345.1 Pseudorhodobacter sp.
GCCACTCGCCGCCGCCTTGGTGCTCCGGGGTCCGGCACCCTTTTCCAGGAGCAGCGGGTGGGCACTGGCATGCGCCCAGTTCAGCGCCATTTGCGCCACATAGAACATCTTGCACAGCCGCATCAAGTGATCAAGTATGGCCTGCACCTTGGCCTGGCTCAGATTCTGTATGCCCGCATCGAGCGCATGGTCACCCCGCGCAATGACGGCGAGCGCCTCATTGTTCACTGCGGCGCGGACCTTGTTGATTTCGCCGATCAATGCAAGCTGGAGGCTGTTGATGCCGGCATTGACGGCGTCACCTGCTGCCGCGGCGATGGCCGTCGACTGGTTGATGGCGGCGTGCGTAACCGCCTTGGCCCCGGCCACACCGGATTGCAACGCGGGGCCGATTTCCAGACACGCCGTGCGGCGGTCCTCGGCGGGTTGCTGCGTCATGCCGGCGAAAGCGGCCCCGACATCGGCCGTGGCGTTCATGACGGCGCGGCCACCACGTTCGGCGCTTTGCGCCGCTTGCGACAACCCCGATGCCGGCGTCGGGCTAACTCGTAAGGCCGTCAGCGGCGAGAGAAATTGCGCCAGATGTGCCACGTTGTCGATGGTGGCGTTATAGTCCGATCGCGCGGCCGTTTCGGCGCGGCGCAACGTATCTGGCAGGCTCGACGTCGAGGCCGCACCCACGTTATGCGCTTTCACCGCGCCGTACAGGTCAGGGATGCTCAGCCTCGCGCACTGGCGACTGACCGCATTGCCCGTAGCGACGGCGATGGCCCAGCGTCTGCATGCCGAACGCCTTCACAAATATTTCCGCGCCACAGCATCACTTTTTGTGGTCCTGCGCGGTTGCAGCAGCGGCCACCGCCGGTGCGGTCGCGGATGGTGCTGTAATCGCACCGGGACGCAACCGTATCGAGCGCAGCACCTGTTCGAATATTTTCTGGCCTTCCTTGAACGGTGGCGGAACGTGTCCGCTCAGGGCGGGGCGGTCCGGTTTGTTGTAGGATGGCTCGTTCGGGATGAACGGGCGTTTGAGCTTGTAGTCGTCGGAAGTCGCGGCCGTCATGTGCAGGATCAGGTGGGGCTGGTCCACGCGGCCCGGCACGCCGAAGGTCTCGGCCTCGATGTCGTAGGCCTGGTCCGGAGGACGGCAGCTGGTCGCCGAGCAGTTCGGCCCGTATTCCTGGCCAAAGCTGCGGCCGGGCGTGCCCAGGATGGTTTCCTTGACCGGGCCGTAGCTTCCCTTGACGCCGATGAGGTCAAGTTTCGCATTGCGGGCGTCCATATTTGGCAGTTTTTGGATATTACGTGCGCTGCCGGGATCTGCTGGTTCGAGCGTTAGCGTAAAGATCAGATTCGGATATTTTTCAATGCGAAAAGGCAGCTTCAGCTCGATATCCGTTTCAGGGCCATCCGGTTCGACGATAAAACCGAAGCTGGTGCAGTAGCCTGGCGTCGCCCGGAAAGCAGATGGCAAGCGAGCATGATAGATACGGCGGAAACGTTTGTATTCTTCTGCGGCCGCTTCAGGGCTTTCCAATTCGGGATGCGTAAGTTTGCCTTCAAACTTGCGCACACGATGATCGACAGAATCAAGATAGCCGATAGTGAAGTCACTACCGTGGCGGATAGCAAATGCATGCTTCTCGCTGAGCGTGGCTTCGCCTGAAACTTTAAACGAATAGTGAGAAGCCTTGAGACGCTTTTTTCCATCGTCGACGAACTCTTGCGCGGATGCGATTTCTTCACGCGTACCACTTTTTGTTTCTTGAATCCACCCTTCGATCTCTTTTTCCCGCCGCTTAAATCCTGACTTATAATCGGCGGGAGTTGCTACTTTTGCGAGCGCGCCCGAGTAAACCGATCTATATCCTTCAGCATCTGTGGGGACTGTTTCTAGAACAGGAACTTTGCCCCAACGGAGCGCGCCTCCGCCTATATCCTCAATCCCATCGAACCCATACACTGATTTTGATTCTGCCTCGGCTGCTCCCATTTCAACCGTAGAGGGAGAATCGATCAGGAATCTATCGAGACAAATCGTGCTCCATCCGGCAGGTGTCGTGTAGGGCGCGACTGAATCGCTTGCCTTGCTGCAACCCACCAGCACAACGAGCAGCGCGAGCATCGACGACATTTTTCTAGGATAGCGGCGTATTACGTGGGGTTGAAACATCTTAATGTCCATTATTAAGCAATTTCTTGGGCGGCTGCATTCGGCTCTCCAGTTTGAGGCGTGAGTCCGTTCGTTTCTTCCAGCATGGTCAATGCCATCACACTCATTTGACCAGGATGATTGTTCTCGCCGATGGTCCAGTTGGTCGGCAGCTTGGTGAAATATCCTTTGAGTTTTTCCGGTGCCTTGACGTGCGCGGCATTATCCTTCCAAAAATCCTCATGAAAGGGCATCGTCGCCGAGCGTATGCCGGCATCTTTTGCACTTATGTTTGGGGGGCATACCGGCCAAAGCGAAGCTCCAGTTTGCACCTCGTCTTCACTTGTATCAGTCCAAGGGATATGGGGAAAGGTCTTCTTATAGATGTTAGCATTGTCAAAAGCCATTTTTTGGATTGCCGCAATCGTCTCGTCTGCCGCCGGCCTTTCGATGAACGCGGCCATCGCCGCTGCAGGCTTGACAAGATCATTGCCCCCGCCCGTGATTGCAAAGTGCTTGTTCCAGAGATCGACCCGCAGCTTGCGTGCCAGGGTGTTAACCGTCGTAACCCGATCGCGGATCGTTTTTTTCTCCTCGGCGCTGTCAAGCAGCATCACAGCCAGTTCGGAATCGCGCTTGCCACTCTGGCTGCGGTCATTGATGTTGGCACTGCCCAGGATGACGTGGCGATCGTCCACGATCAGCAGCTTGCTGTGGATGTAAATCTGTTCAGTGCGCACAATGCCGCCGACCCTCTGGCAGTTGCGCAAATTGAGCAGGGTCAGGTATTTGCACCATTGCGCCTCGTTGACCTGTTGATAGGGTGCCACGTCACCCACGCGCTTGCCTGCCTCTGTCATTGCCTGGTTCCAGGCCACGTCGCTGAGCGTGTTCTTGCACAATTGCCGGGCCGCGATGGCGCGGCGCACGCGATTGACTAGGCTCTGGTCGGCAAACACCAGGCTCTGCATGGTCCAATGGACCTGGCCGGCGATGGTGATGTCATTGAGCTTGCCTTCCGGATGGACCGGCAGCACCAGATAGACGTGGAACGGTTGGTCGCGCCGCACTGCCTGTGCGATGCGATTGCCCAGTGCGTCGTTGATGCCGTTGGCCGGCGTCAGCTTCTTGCCAGGCTCGAACCCGGCGCTGCTCAACATCGCCGTCAACCGGTTGCCGCGCTGGCCCAGCATGA
>JACMNW010000330.1 GCA_014378345.1 Pseudorhodobacter sp.
CCGCCAAATCCTCAACCCCCAGACGCTCCACCATAAGTTCCGCCCCCGCCCGCTCCATCCGCGCGCGGTGTTTGGCGTAGCGTGGGTCGTAATGCGCCTCCATCAACCCCGCCGCCAGCGCCTCAAACTCTCCCGCCACTGCCAACCCATGCCAGCCCTCAATCACCTCGCCCGAATGCGCGCCGCGCAGCAAATCAATCAACCCCGCCAGCCGCACCGCATCACCCGATAAATCGCCATAAGCCCGCGCCAGATACGCCGCCCGCGCAGTGAGTGGTGCCACAATAGACACCCGCGGTGCCGCCACCATCGCCTTCCACAACCCCGGCGGCAAACGGCAGTTGCCCACCTTTGAACTTTCCGCCTCCACCACCACCAACCGCGCCGGATCCAACGCCGCCATCTGCATCGCCAACGCAGATTCGAACCCCCGCTGCGATGGCTGCCCCCCCGGCAAGCCGCCAAACAAAGATCCGCGATGCCGCGCCAATCCCTCCAGATCAAGCACTTGCACGCCAAGCCCCGGCAACATGTTCAAGATATCCGTCTTCGCCGACCCGGTATTGCCATCCAGCACCACCACCCGGCAGGGAAACGGCTGGTCATAAAGCGCGTCCACAACCAAGGCCCGCCACGCCTTGTAGCCGCCCGCAATCGTCTCCACCCTCCAGCCGATCTGCGCCAGGATCGTCGCAAACGACCCCGACCTTTGCCCGCCCCGCCAACAATAGACCACCGGTCGCCAGCCGCCGGGCTTATCCGCCAATGCCCCTTGCAAATGCCTCGCCGCATTCGCCGCCACCAAGGCCGCGCCAACTTTGCGCGCGGTAAACGGGCTGACCTGCTTGTAAATCGTGCCAACCTCGGCCCGTTCCGCATCATCCAACACCGGCAGGTTCACAGCCCCGGGCAGATGATCCTCCGCCCATTCGGCCGGCGCGCGCACGTCAATAATGTCGTCAAAGCCATGACCTGCGAGGTCACTTAAAGATGTCAGGGTGATTGCCATGCTCGTCTTCTAAGCCCCAAACCCTGCAACCGCAATCAGAACCCCGCCACCAACCGCCCCAGCAACGCATCCAGCATCGCCTCACAACGCACCAACTGCTCCACCTCGATAAACTCATCCGGCGTATGCCCCTGCGCCATATTCCCCGGCCCGCAAATCACCGTGGGCAACCCAAGCCGCGCCGCAAACATCCCGCCTTCCGTGCCATACGGCACCTTGATTGTGCCATTCCCGCCGACCAACCCCCTGGCAAAGCTCACAACATCCGCATCAGGCTCCGTGCCCAACCCCGGATAATCCCACAACCGCTCCACCACGATCCCAGCCTCTGGAAATTCCGCCAGATAAGGCGTCACGATCATCTTTGCCGCCGCCTCCAGCGTTGCTATCAACGCATCCGTATCTTCCCCCGCCAAGGACCGGATTTCAAATTCCAACACGCAGGTTTTCGGCACAATATTTACCTGCACCCCGCCGTTAAACTTGCCCACATGCAGCGTCGTGTAAGGCACGTCATAATCTTCATCCCGCAGCCCAGACGCCATCACTTCCGCCTGCAAATCTCGCACCGCGCCCAAAAATTCTGCCCCCAGATGCAGCGCGTTCAACGCCATCGGTGCCATCGCCGAATGCATTTCCCGTCCGGTGCAAGTAGCCCTAAGCGCGATCTTGCCCTTATGCCCCGTGGCCACCTGCATCGACGTAGGCTCCCCCACCAAACACAGGCGCGGCTGCACGGCCCAGCCCGCCATCGCGTCCAGCATACTGCCGACCCCTTGGCAGCCAATCTCCTCATCATGGCTCAACGCCAAGATCACCGGCACCGCCAGATCCATCGACTTCGCCCGCAAAACGGCGGCAATAGCACAGGCCACAAACCCCTTCATATCGGTCACGCCGCGCCCATAAAATCGTCCGTCGCTTTTCGTCAGCGCAAATGGCGGCTTCGTCCAAACCTGCCCCTCCACCGGCACCACGTCCACGTGGCCTGACAGGATCACCCCCGGCACGCCCAAAGGCCCCACTACCGCATAAAGATTGGCCTTTTGCCCGGTCGCATCCGGGATCAGCACGGCTTCAATCCCTGCCTCTGCCAACAAGCCCTGCACGTAAGCCAGCAAATCAAGGTTCGACTTTGCACTTACCGTGTCAAACCCGATAAGCCGCTCAAGAATTGGTCGCATCTGCATCTTGTCACTCCAGTTCTGCGCCAGCAAACCCCAAATCCGACCTCTGCGAAACCCCCTATCCAAGGTCCGCGCCCGCTTGCAAATAGACCCAAGCCAAATGCAGGACACGCCATGACCCGCCTTGATGCTGCTTGCCATCCTTTCCGCCGCCATGGCGCAGGATCAACCCTCACCAAACCTAACAACCTTTGGACGCGGCACCCCCGGCGGCGTGGCCCGCACGGTTCTGGTGCATCAGCTGTACATCAGATACCGCGTATTGCAGCTTTTATCCGGCGCAAAACGGCACCTTCCTGATCACGGTCAGCAATGCCGTGCCCGCCGCAAACAACTACCTTTTGCTTACCAACTGACCAGCAAAATTACTCCAATTGCTGCGCAGCATTCGCGAAAATTGCTGCGCAGCATAAATTTCAATGCTGCGCAGCGACGCGTTGTAATTAAACACTAATCCTATTCGTCCGCCCGCAGAACCTGGGCCGGCCGCACCATCAGCGGGGCCCACGAAAAGCCCAAGCCCGCCAGCAGTGTGGCAAGCACCCCGCCCACCACAATCACAATGGCCGACACGGGCTCAAACGCATACTCCGATTCCATTACAAACCGCATCACCGCCCAGCCTGCCAGCCCACCGGCCCCAATCGCCACCACCCCCGCTGCCGCCCCCAGCAACGCCGACCGCAACGCAAAACTGGCCAGTATCCGCGCCCGTGTTGCCCCCAGCACCTTTAACACTGCCGCCTCTTGCATGCGCGACCGCACCCCCGCCGCCGCCGCGCCAATCAACACCACGAAGCCGGTAAGCAAGCTCGCCCCTGCCGCCCAAGCCGTGGCCGTGGCAATCGCCGATAGCGCCTCTGTCACCCGGTCAATCGCATCCCGCACGCGGATCGCCGTGATGTTCGGATAGGCCCCCGCCAGATCGCGCAAAATCGGCGCTTCCGCCGCCTCTGTCGCATACACCGTGGAGATGTAGCTGTGCGGTGCCGCAGCCAACGCGCCCGCATTCATCGACATCACAAATCCTATGCCCGCCGTCGAAAAATTCACCTCGCGGAACGACGTAATCGTCGCCTCAATATCGCGGCCCAAGATATTTACGGTGATCTTATCGCCCAGCTTCAGCCCCATCTCCTCGGCCTCTTTCGCCGCAAAAGACACCTGCG
>JACMNW010000331.1 GCA_014378345.1 Pseudorhodobacter sp.
CGCCCGCACGTTCATCGCGGTCATCATACAGTGCCTCCAGCCCCTTGGCGGCCAAAGCTTTGTAAAGGCTATCGCAGGCAGCATCAGTGCCGGCATCGCCTTGCTTTAAGTTGACAATTCCCACCGGGAACGGCGTCACACCTTCGGGCCAGATGATGCCCTTGTCGTCATGACTGGCCTCGATGATAGCACCCAAAAGGCGGGATACGCCGATACCGTGGCTGCCCATTTCTACTGGAACCCGTGACCCGTCTGGCGTGACAACCGTAGCACCCATGCTTGCGGAATACTTGGTGCCGAAATAGAAAATCTGCCCAACTTCGATGCCACGCGCCACCTTGCGGCGCTCCTCGGGGATCGCGTCGAACAAGGCCGCGTCATGGGTTTCATCGGTGCGGGCGTAAAGTGTCGTGAATTCTTTGCAGACCGCCGCCACTGCATCACGGTCATCATAGTCTACCGCCCGGTCGCCAAGGCGTAGGTCGGTGACGGCGCTATCAAAGAACACCTCGGATTCGCCGGTTGCAGCCAGAACTAGAAATTCATGCGTGTCTTCGCCACCAATAGGCCCGCTATCCGCGCGCATTGGAATGGCAGTCAGACCCATGCGTTCATAGGTGCGCAGGTAAGAAACCATATGGCGGTTGTACGCATGCAGGGCGGCGGCTTTGTCGACGTCAAAATTATAGCCATCCTTCATCAGGAACTCGCGGCCGCGCATGACACCGAAACGCGGACGCATCTCATCGCGAAACTTCCATTGAATGTGATAGAGGGTCAGCGGCAGGTCTTTGTAGCTGGTCACATGCGACCGGAAAATATCCGTGATCATTTCCTCATTCGTTGGCCCGTACAGCAATTCGCGCTTTTGCCGGTCCGTTATGCGTAGCATTTCTTGGCCATAATCATCATAGCGCCCGCTTTCGCGCCACAGATCGGCAGGCTGCAACGTGGGCATCAGCAACGGGATGTGCCCGGCACGCACCTGTTCTTCGTTCACGATCTGCTCGATCCGGCGCAGCACGCGCAGACCCAGCGGTAACCACGAATAAATGCCGGCCGCCTGCTGTTTGATCATGCCCGCCCGCAGCATGTAGCGGTGCGATACAATCTGCGCCTCGGCGGGGTTTTCTTTCAACACGGGCAGAAAGTATCGGGTCAAACGCATGGGGCGGCCTCGGATCATTGGTTTCGCCTGCGTTCCTAAGGTATCGGCCAGATATCGGCAAGCGGTGCACCGCGCAAAGCTGCGACATTATCACGCGCCATCACGCTTGCGTCAGGCGGTAAACCAGTTGCGAAAAGCCTGCGTATCCCTGTCACCAACCAAAACGGTTGGCTTTTGTTTAAGGGGAGACACCATGAAATTCATATCCAGAATGACGGCATCCACCATTGTTGCATTGACACTGGGCGCGGGCGTTGCACGTGCGGAAAACATCGTTGAAATCGCCGCAGCCGACGCGCGTTTCAGCACATTGGTCGCAGCGGTGACAGCTGCTGGCCTTGCCGAAACCCTGTCTGGCCCCGGCCCGTTCACCGTGTTCGCGCCTGTGAATGATGCCTTTGCCGCCCTGCCCGCTGGCACTGTCGAAACCCTGCTGAAGCCCGAAAACAAAGGTCAGTTGACCGACATTCTGCTCTACCACGTCGACAACCGCAATCTGACCGCTGCTGGCATTCCGAACGGGTCTAACTACTTCAAACCATTGCTGACCTCGCAGCGCCTGTGCATCACCAAATCCGCCAAGGGCGTCACAGTGGATGACGGTTCAGGCACCGTGGCCAATGTCATCATCGCCGATATCAAGGCAGACAACGGCGTAATCCACGTGATTGACAAGGTGTTGCTGCCGGGCAAGCGCGCAGCTTGCCACTGATTTAGCGCCAAAAAACCCTGTCGAAGCAAGCTTCTAACGCCTCGGCAGGGCCATACCCCTTGCAAGCCACTACCCCAAGGGCAATATGGCATGAAACGCAAGGATACCCGATGGGATTGCCTGTAACAGTTCAAGCCAAGTATTGGGGGATCGCCACCGCGATTTTTTTCCTGATGCTGTGGTTGTTTGGCGATGTCATGGTGCCGTTCATCGTCGGCGGCGCCCTTGCCTATTTCCTTGACCCGGTCGCAGACAGGTTGGAACGCGCGGGTCTCAGCCGGGTTATGGCGACATCTGTTATTTCCATCGCGGCACTTTTGTTGATTGTGCTGTTGGTCTTGTCGGTCATTCCGACGCTCATTTCACAGCTCACAGCCTTGGTAAATGCGGCCCCTGATATTGCGCACAAACTGCAAACGTTTTTAACCGACCGGTTCCCACAACTATCAGACGAGACAAGCACCGTGCGCCAAACGCTGGCGCAACTTGCTGCCTTGATCCAATCCAAAGGCGCGCAGCTTGCCAGTGGGTTGCTGAATTCCGCGCTTGGAGTGATTTCGGCGGTGGTGTTCATTGTGGTAGTTCCAGTGGTGGCGTTTTACCTGCTGCTGGATTGGGACAATATGGTTGCCAAAATAGATGCACTGGTGCCGCGCGATCACGCTGAAACCGTGCGCAGCCTTGCGCGCCAGATCAACAGCGTTTTGGCGGGCTTTGTGCGCGGGCAAGTGTCGGTTTGTCTGATCCTTGGCACCTATTATGCCGTGGCACTGATGCTGGCAGGGTTGCAATTTGGCCTTATCGTCGGGGCAATCGCGGGCACAATCACCTTTATTCCCTATGTCGGTGCGCTAATCGGCGGCCTTTTGGCGTTGGGGTTGGCCTTGTTCCAATTCTGGGGTGATTGGCTGTCCATCGGCTTGGTGGCAGGCATTTTCGCAGTAGGGCAATTCTTGGAAGGCAATGTGCTGACACCAAAACTGGTTGGCAAATCAGTGGGGCTGCATCCGGTTTGGCTGCTGTTCGCCCTGTCTTGCTTTGGGTCACTGTTCGGTTTTGTTGGCATGCTGGTTGCAGTGCCAGTTGCTGCGTCTATGGGTGTTTTGATGCGGTTCGGCATTGCCCAATATCAGCGCAGCTTGCTATACCAAGGCCTTGATCACCCCAGCACTACGGGGCCAAAGGATAAATCTTGATCCAGCAGTTGACCTTTGATCTGCCTGTAGGCGCGCGGCTGACCCGGGCAGATTTCTGCGTCACCCCCGCCAATGCTTTGGCCCTTACTGCCGTAGATGCGTGGCAGACTTGGCCCAACAACAAGATGCTGGTGGTCGGTCCCGAAGGCGCTGGCAAAAGCCATTTGGCACAAATCTGGGCAAAAGATGCGAACGCTGTGTTGATGCCCGCCACCCAGCTTGCCGCCGCCGATATTTCCGCCCTCGCCACCCAACCAGCCGTTGGAATCGAGGATGCCGAGACGCTGGCAGGTGATCCGGCGGCTGAAGCTGCATTGTTTCATCTGCACAACCTCCTTGCTACATCCGGCAGCCTTTTGGTAACCGCCAAAATACCGCCCCGCGATTGGGGCCTGACCCTGCCTGATCTTGCCAGCCGGATGCAGGCCACCGCCCTTACCTGCCTTGACCCACCCGATGATGCGCTGCTGACCGCCGTGTTGGCGAAACTGTTCGCCGACCGCCAGCTTGCAATATCGACCAACCTGATCCCGTATCTGGTGGTGAGGATGGACCGATCCATCGCCGCCGCGCGCTGCTTGGTGGACGCCCTTGATGCCCGTGCGCTGTCGCAACATCGCCCGATAACGCGTGCGTTGGCGGGGGAAATGTTGGAACCTGAATGAAACCCTGTCATATCTCTTTCATAATTCGTGCTGATAAGCGGCATCCATGACCCAAGCAGATTTTCTTAAAACCCCGTTCGCTGCCCCGGTTACCCTTGGGCCGGATGAAACCACTGGCCCCAAGCGGTTTTTCAACCGCGAGTTAAGCTGGCTTGCCTTCAACTGGCGCGTGCTGGATGAGGCATCGAACCCCGCCGTGCCCTTGCTGGAACGGCTGCGCTTTTTGTCCATTTCCGCCACCAACCTTGATGAGTTTTATTCCGTACGCGTCGCAGGCCTGCGCGCGCTGGAACGCAGTGGCAATGCCACCTTGTCCGAAGATGGCCGCAGTCCGCGCGAGCAGCTTTTGTTAATCCATGACGATGCGCGCCACCTGCTGCAAACGCAGCAAAACGTCTACAACAAGCTGAAGCGGGAAATGGAGGCCGAAGGCATTCGGTTGCTCACCCGGTCTAAACTGACGTCTGGCGATCTGAAGTTTCTGGAAGATCACTTTCTGAACAAGGTGTTCCCGGTTCTATCACCGCTTGCGATTGATCCCGCCCATCCGTTCCCGTTCATCCCCAATACAGGCTTCAGCCTTGCGTTGCAGCTGGAACGCGTCACCGACAACCGCGAATTGCAGGCCCTGCTGCCGATACCGCAGCAAATCGCGCGTTTCGTTCGCCTGCCCGGCAAACCTGGCGAGCATCGGTTTTTGCCGCTGGAAGAGCTATTGCTTTTGCACCTGAACATGCTGTTTCCCGGCTATACTGACCGGGGCCATTGCACCTTTCGCGTGCTGCGCGACAGCGATCTGGAAGTGGAAGACGAGGCCGAAGATCTGGTGCGCGAGTTTGAGACCGCGCTGAAACGCCGCCGCCGTGGCGAGGTGATCCGTATGAAGATGAGCGCGGGCGCCCCCGACGATCTGCGCGCGCTGATCATGCAGGAACTTGGCGTGACCGGGGCCGAGGTGGTCGAGGTGCGCGGCCTTGTCGGTATAGCTGATCTGAAAGAACTTGTGCTGTCATCGCGCCCTGATCTTTTATGGCCCGCCTTTACCCCACGTGTGCCGGAACGGGTGCAGGATCACGACGGCGACATGTTTGCCGCGACCCGCCAGAAAGACATGCTGCTGCATCACCCCTATGAAACCTTCGATATGGTGATCCGGTTTCTGGAACAGGCCGCGCGCGACCCCAATGTTCTGGCCATCAAACA
>JACMNW010000332.1 GCA_014378345.1 Pseudorhodobacter sp.
ATGACGAAGCCTGCACCAAGAAAAGTGCGCGTACATTGGAACAATGCGCGGCGGGTAACGCAGAATATGCCGAGCGTGACAAAGCCAATATCGAATGGATGAAAGCATCCTTCGCCAAGGCCGTGGCAGATGGTGACAAAGGCATCATGATCGTGATCCAAGGCGACCCCGGCTTTGATGTGCCCGAAACCGAAGATGACGATGAGTCGCGCCTTCCCGGCAAAGACGGCTATGCCGCCTTTCTGGATGCGCTGACAGCCGAGGTTACCGCCTATGCAGGGCAAGTTGTGCTGGTGCACGGCGACACGCACTATTTCAAGATCGACAAGCCCTTGCCAGATGCCACCCACATGCTGGCAAATTTCACCCGCGTGCAAACCTTTGGCAGCCCAAACGTGCATTGGGTGAAGGTGACCGTAGATGCCGCCTCGCCGAATGTCTTCACCATTCAGCCAATGATCGTTGCAGCGAATGCCAGAAAATCACTAACAGAATAAACCCCAATCAAAGGCGCGTGCCAATCCTTGGCGCGCGCCCCTTTTTACCTGACCGCATCCATCCCGGCATCGGTTAGCGTGCAGTCGCGCACCACATCCGTGCCACACTGCCGTGGCTGCAAATCGCGTGTCAGGCAAAGCCGCACTTCCTCGATCATCCCCCGGTCGCAGGTCACCGTGATCTGATCGCGCGCCAGCCCCGGATTGGCCTCAATAAACGCATCTTCCACGACCGATGCGGGCAAGTTCACATCGCGGTCCAGCCCTTTGAACACATCCGGGATCATCACCGATTTATAGGCCTGCCGTGCCGCGCCAAAATAATCCCGCGCCTGCAGCCCGGAACAGCGCCCGTGCTTTTTCCATTCGTAAAACGCCAGCCCGGAGCCACCCATGATATCGGCCATTGCCGCCGTATCGCTGCGCGACGGATCGCGCGCACTGGTGCGGCAATAGGCAGGATAGCCCGCCTCATTCTGCGGCCAAAGCCCGTGCAATGTAAATGAAAGTCCGGTCCCCGCACCGCACTGCGGATCGCCGCGCGCGTCACCCGTTTGTGCGCACCAATTGGGCGACCATGACAGCGACATCACGTAATAATCGAAATCACCGCTGCGTTCGCCATCCGCCCAGACAGGCCCGCCCAACACCGCCAAAACCGCCGCAAATACAAAACGCATTTTCGCTTTCCTCTGTTCACAATCGCGACTATACACCCGGCAACTTTCCGAAACCGAGAAGACGCAAGGATCCGCCTTGCAGCCGTTTTCCCGGCCCGTGAAAGATTTGTAAAGGCCCAAGCCTCAGCCAGTATTGTGGTAAGGCAAACCAGAGGACGAAACCGATGAACAAGCCGCTTATGGCCAAGGCCACTGCCGTCTGGCTGGTTGATAATACCACGCTTACGTTTCGACAGGTCGCCGATTTCTGCGGCATGCACGAGCTGGAAATTCAGGGCATTGCCGATGGCGATGTGGCTACCGGCGTTAAGGGCTTTGATCCGGTTGCCAACAACCAGCTTGATCAGGTTGAAATTGATCGCGGTCAAAAAGATGCGGCTTATCACCTGAAGCTGAAATTCATTGCGTCGGCCGTGGGCGAAGAAAAACGCCGTGGCCCGCGCTATACGCCACTGTCCAAACGCCAGGATCGCCCGGCGGCGATTTTGTGGCTGGTGAAATTTCACCCTGAATTGACGGATGGTCAGGTTGGCAAACTGGTTGGCACCACCAAACCCACCATTCTGACCATCCGCGAACGCAGCCATTGGAACATCAACAACATTCAGCCGATAGATCCGGTCGCCTTGGGCCTGTGCCGCCAGTCGGAACTGGACGCCGCCGTGCAGGTTGCTGCGCGCAAAAAAGCCGCCGATGGCACTGTGATGTCGGATGATGAACGCCGCAAGTTGGTATCGACCGAGCAATCGCTGGGTATGAGCACGGATGCCAAAACCCAGTCTGGGCTGGAGGCACTGTCGCAATTCGCCAAGCCGGCGAAAGAAGAAAGCCCGGCAGATTATTCCGATGCGGAAAGCTTCTTCAACCTGCCGGAAGACGATGACGAGGACGACGAAGATGAAGACAACAAAACGAAGCGCTGATTGGGCCATATTTTGGGTGCGCATTCATTGCGCACCGATTTCCCCAAATTATGGTGCGCAAGGCATGCGTACCCGACCCACCGTGTTGATGTAGTCTTCGGTGCCATAACTTCTTAGATAGGGCTCAATCCAAAAATTGGTTTCGGTTATGGAACCTTCTGCGCCTCCCGACGCTTCCTCCCGCAAGACGGCAAGCCGACAGGGCTTGGCCGCTTCCACTGACGGGAGAATGACCATGGCGATGATTTCCACCAATTACATCAACCTTCATGTCGAAGACAGTGGCGGCACTGGCCGCCCTGTGGTGCTGATCCACGGCTGGCCTCTGTCTGGCGCATCTTGGGCCGCCCAAGTGCCCGCGCTTATCCAAGCAGGGTTTCGTGTGATCACATATGATCGGCGCGGCTTTGGCCAATCTGACAAACCAGCCGACGGCTTTGACTATGATACGCTGGCTAATGATTTGGCTGGCATCATGGATATGATGGATCTGAAGCACGCAACACTCGTCGGCTTTTCCATGGGCGGTGGCGAAGTCGCCCGCTACATCAGCCGCCACGGCGAAGACCGCTTGCAGTCGGTTGTCTTTGCGGCAGCCGTTCCGCCCTACATGATGAAGTCCGAAGATAACCCCGATGGTCCGTTGACGGCGGATGCGGCCAAGGGAATGGAAGCCGGCCTGCGCGCCGACCGGGCCGCGTTCTTTGATACCTTCACCAAAGGGTTCTTCAGCGTGGACGGTGTTTTGAAAGTGTCCGAGGCTGACAGGCAAGCCGCCATCACGCTATGCCAGCAATCAGATCAGGCTGCGGCCTTGGGCTGCATGAAGGCCTTTGCCACAACCGATTTCCGCGAAGACCTATCCGAAGTTACCGTGCCCACCTTGGTGTTGCACGGCGCAGGCGACGGGGTAGTGCAGTTTGAGGGTTCCGGTGCCCGCACGCATTATGCCATTGAAGGCAGCGAACTGGTGGTCATCGAAGACGCCCCGCACGGCTTTAACCTCAGCCATTCCGACGCCTTCAACAAAGCCTTGATCGACTTTCTGAAAACCTGATCATAGGGCGCCCCCCGCCAACCCCCCGTAGGGTGCGCAGTCCTTGCGCACCTTGCAAGCACAAGGCCAAAATAGCAGGATGATCGCAGCGCCTGCAGGCACTGTTTTGGTACCAGCATGTCTTCGGATATATCCAGCCCCTCCACATTAGGGTAGCCCACAATACCCGGCCAGTCGCCAATCATGCCGGTGCCAACGCCCGCGTCCAGCAGGGGGGCGGCACCTTTTGGCAGGTACCGCGCGAACAGCGCCAGACACCCCGACGGATGCCGATACCCCGCCTGCGCCATTTCCGCATCATAAGTATCTGCCCATTTGTCATAGGCAGCGGCCACTTCAGCGGGGTCTTTGGCCGCGCAAACGTTGCCAAGGTGGCGGTCATGTCTGGGGTCTGCTACGAGGTTATCCCTTCAATATCGGGCGCTGAAACGGTGAAAAGTCGCACCGCATAACGCAGTTCATGAAGCCTTATCCAAAAATAATTAGTCTATATATAACAATATGTTACCGACAATAACGCGCGCGTTACGCACCCTTAAAGCGCCCTGCGCGCCTCCTAAGCCGCCCCGATCGTACCATCATCCAGATAATCCAACTCCCCCCCAATC
>JACMNW010000333.1 GCA_014378345.1 Pseudorhodobacter sp.
CTGCACCCGCAGTGGTCCTGTTAAACACCCCCAAACATCGCCCGCTCTCCGCCTTCGAACCCCACCCCTGTGAACTAAGCCAATCCCTAAAAACCCATTAATAAAATTAACAATACCCCATTATATCAACGCCTTAAAAACCATAACACACGTGTTACGGCCCCCGTAACACACCTATAAAAGCGCCTTCACCAGCGCCGTGAAATCATCACCCCGCGCTTCAAAATCCGAATACTGATCAAAACTTGCCGCCGCCGGGGCCAGCAAAATCACTTCCCCCGCTATCGCTTCCGATGACGCCCTTTTCACCGCGATTTCCATTGATCCGCAAATTTCAAACGGCGTGTTTTGCAGCTGAGCGGAAAATTCCTCCGCGGATTTCCCGATCAGATACGCCTTCACAACTGACCCGAGATACGGCTGCAACCCCACAATTCCGCCCTCTTTCCCCACCCCGCCCGCGATCCACCGGATCTTCGGGAACGCCTGCAAAGCCTTCCCCGCCGCGTCCACGTTCGTGGCCTTGCTATCATTCACGAAGCGGACACCCGCCTTTTCCCCCACTGTCTGGCTTCGGTGCGGCAGGCCCGCGAACGAATGAAACGCCGCCTCGATCACCTTTGGCCCGATTCCCAGCGCCCGCACCGCCGCATAGGCAGCACAGGCGTTTTGATGATTATGTGCGCCGGGAAGCGACGTCACCTGCCGCAGATCCAATG
This sequence comes from Pseudorhodobacter sp., assembly GCA_014378345.1. Classification (GTDB taxonomy): domain Bacteria; phylum Pseudomonadota; class Alphaproteobacteria; order Rhodobacterales; family Rhodobacteraceae; genus JACMNW01. The sequence continues at coordinate 720 of JACMNW010000333.1, forward strand.
AGGCGACCTGTTTGCCGCGCCGCCATTCCGAGAGATATCCTTTGCGCGCGAAAACCGACCAGCCGAAGCCTTCGAGCCTGGTCCCTGACGAAACCCGGATTACCCGGTCATCTTGCGGGCTTTCGGACATCTGCCCGGCCAGATAGCGCCCTTCAACTTCGTCCACGCCAATCACGGCACGGTCCGGCCCGCCTTCGGCAAACAGCCGCCGTTTGGCTGCGAAATAGCCGCCCATGCCGCCGTGCCTGTCCAGATGATCAGGGGACAGGTTGGTGAAAACCGCAACATCCGGTGTCAGGCTGCGGGCAAGATCGGTTTGATAGGAGGACAGTTCCAGCACAACAACTTCGCCGTCTTGTGCCGGATCAATGTCCAACACCCCGCGGCCGATATTGCCGGCCATCTGGCAAGGTCGCCCTGCCTCCTCCAGAATATGATGCACAAGCGCCGTTGTCGTGGATTTTCCGTTCGATCCGGTGATGCAGACCACGCGCGGGGCGACTTCAAAATCATCCCATTCGTGTGTGGCATAACTGCGGAAGAACAAACCGATATCGTTATCGATTGGAACGCCCAGTTCCAGTGCCGCAGCAATCACAGGGTTTGGTGCGGGATAAAGATGCGGGATGCCGGGGCTGACGATCAGGGCCGTCACCCCGTCAAACGCGCCGCTGCGGGTAAGATCACGGCAGGTGAAGCCTTCGGCCTCGGCCTTGGCCCTTGCATCCGCATTGTCATCCCAAACCACCGGGGTAGCCTCGCCCGCAACCAGCGCCCGTGCGGTGGCAAGGCCAGACCTTCCCAGACCCAGAATTGCCACGGTAAGCCCTGCATAGCCTTGCACTGGAATCATCGACATCACCCTTTTGATTTGGTTGTGACAATGCCCGCCCGCCGTCGCGGCTGCAAGCGGCAGGGAAGATGAGTATTTAAGCGAAAAAGAAGCCGAGGGGATTTAACCCGGCTTTCGCGCGCAAAAGCGCAGGCGAACGTAATCGGCGATCCAGCCTTCTATCGGGTCATGCAGTGCGGCCATTCGGCGTTCGGCGTCGGACAGGATATTGGCTTGCATTTCAAGTGACAAACTTCCGATAAACGGCCCTGCAAAGGTGCGCAACCAGCCCGAAATTCCAGTGGGAAGCGGGGTTGGGCGCGGGATCAAGGCGATAGACGTCACCTCAAACCCGGCGTGTTTCAGGCGTTGTTTTTGCAGGCTTGGCGACGGGAAATCCCATGGTGAGGTGGCGGGAAACCCTGCTGCCTCTAGCGCCGCATTCATTGCCGTTACAATGGCCGCTACGTTGCCAAAACCGCCTTGTTCGGCCACGAAGCGGCCGCCGGGGCGTAGCGCGGTATGGACGTTTTTGACAACGGTTTGCGGGGTTCGCATCCAGTGCAGGGCTGCGTTACTAAAAACAGCGTCGTAAACATTAATGCCAAAGGGATCATGCGCGTCTTGCTGCAAGACCGTGATACCTGCGCGAATTGCCGCCGCGGACAGATCGGGGTCGGGTTCCAGCCCGGTGATATTTGCGCCCGATTGCAGCAATCGCGCGGTCAGCACGCCGTCACCGCAACCAAGGTCCAGGATATCTTCGCCCTTTTGTGGGGCAAGCAAGGCCAGAACATCAGCCCCTAAAGCAGGCACGAAGCCCGCATTTGCAGCATAGTCATGTGCGGACCAAATTTGACCTGCGGCAAGAAAAGGTGGAGTGGACATTCTTTCAGCCTAACTTTGCGGTTGAATGTTCGGTCAATCGGCCATGTCTGGCGGATTTTCAAGCCAAGCTGCAACCATGTCCTGCATTTTCCACATGTATCGGTCATGGATGCCGCGCTGTTCAAGGTGGGTGACGGTGCTGTGCAGATATTCCGCCATGGAGCCACGTTCACCAGCCGCTGTGGCCAGCGCTTTGACCACCATTTCAGGGGTCAGGCCCGGCAAATAGGCATCGCTTTGGCGGCTGATGGGAAAGGCGAGCGCGCGCAGGGGGCCACCCTTTGTTTGCACAGAAATCCAGCGGGCAGAATTGCTGGGGAAATTTGCGCGTTTGATCGGCATTTCGCGGCGCATGATTTTCAGCATATTTTCGTGCACGGCATCTGGCGGCAGCCGGAAAACTACACCCCGGCACGACCCGCCGCGATCCATCGCAAGCATGATGCCGGGGCGTTCGGGGGTGCCGCGATAGATACGGACCCAGCCCAAGCAAAAGGAACGGTGCCACCCTTTGGCTGTGCCGAGGCGTTCTTGATCAAAGTCAAACTCAGGGTTCCAGATCAGCGAGCCATAGGCGAAAATCCAGACCTCGCCAGTGGCGGGACCGTCTGCAAGCAAGGTTGCCACCACTTGATCATATTCTGCATCGGTGGGTCGGTCGGTTCGGCCGGCGAGCTTGCCGGTATCGCCACTATGGGGCGGCACGCGGGCGACAAGTTCTAGGGTCAAGCGCATTTGGCGGGGTTTGGGCGGCATTTAATGCTCCCTTATCACACGGTGCCCCGTAATATCCGCGGCAGCAACAAAAGCAGAATGAGCCGTTTTCGCGCCAGACGCAAGATTTACCGCACTTTAAGCGTGGCCAGTCCGACCAGCGCCAAGATCAGCGATATGATCCAGAAGCGGATGACGATTTGTGGTTCTGACCAGCCGCGTTTTTCGAAATGGTGATGGATGGGGGCCATCAGGAATACCCGTTTGCCCGTGCGTTTGTAATAGAGCACTTGGATTATCACTGACAGCGCCTCGACCACGAACAGGCCGCCGACGATGGCCAGAACAATCTCGTGCTTGATACAGACGGCAATTGCCCCCAGCGCGCCACCAAGGGCCAGCGACCCGGTATCGCCCATGAACACCGCGGCGGGGGGGGCATTATACCACAAAAAGCCAAGTCCGCCGCCGATCAGAGCGGAGGCGAAAATCAGGATCTCGCCCGTTCCGGGCACGTAATGCACGCCAAGATAAGTGGAGAAATTGAAGTTCCCCACAACATAGGCAATCACCCCAAGTGTACCGCCTGCGATCATCACGGGCATGATGGCCAACCCGTCCAGCCCGTCCGTCAGGTTCACCGCATTGGCGGAGCCTACAATGACGATCATGCCAAAGGGGATGAAGAACATGCCAAGGTTCAGCAGGGTATTTTTGAGGAAAGGCAACGCCAGCTGATTGGTCAGCTCTGCCGGATGAAAGCGGGCGGCGGCATAGCAGGCAAGCCCTGCGATGATTAGCCCGGCAATGAAACGCACGCGGGACGAGACGCCTTTTGTGTTTTGTTTAGACACCTTGGCGTAATCATCGGCAAAACCGATCAGGCCGAAAGCCGCCGTCACAAGCAAGATTATCCATATATAGGGCGTATCAAGCCGCGCCCAAAGCAAGGTTGAAATAACCAGCGCCGACAAGATCAACAACCCGCCCATGGTGGGGGTGCCCGCCTTGGCGAAATGGCTTGCGGGGCCATCTTCGCGGATGGGTTGGCCCTTGCCCTGTTTGCGGCGCAGAAGGTTGATCAAGGGTTGACCAAAGATAAACCCAAACACCAGTGCGGTGAAAAACGCCCCGCCTGCACGAAAGGTGATGTAGCGAAACAGGTTGAAAGCGTCGCCGCCATCAGAGAACTGAGTTAACAGATACAGCATTCACTCGGTCCCTTGATGTGGTGCGGGCTGGCCTTGCCGCAATTTTCGCAAAACGTCAACGATGAGGCTGACTTTGATACCCTTGGACCCTTTGACAAGGACGATATCGCCTGCATCCACCAGATGGCGGGCGCGGGGAGCAATTTCGGCAGCAGTTTCGACCCATTCGCCGCGCTGGCTGCGGGGAAGCGCTTTCCACAGGCCGTGCATCCGGGGACCAACGCAGTGGATGATGCCAATATTTGCAAGGCCGGGATGGGTTGCGATGGCCAAGTGCAGGGCGGCCTCGGTGGGCCCCAATTCCAGCATATCGCCTAAAATTGCAATGCGGCGGCCCGCGCCGATGCGACCGACGCCGTGTTCGGGTTCCGACGCGATAAGGACTTCAAGGCTGGCTGCCATTGATGCGGGGTTGGCGTTGAAGGCGTCATCGATCAGATCGAACCCGGTTTCGTCGACCAGATCAAGTGTGATGCGTTCACGGGTGCCGCGGCCAACGGGGGGCTGCCAGTGGCCAATGTCGCAGATGGCGATAGTCGGGTTCAGGCCCAGAACATCGGCGCATGCCAGCACGGCAAGGGCGTTCATCGCGAAATGGCGGCCAGGGGACATGACTTTGAACAGCATCGGCACGCCGTGGTGAATGGCGCGCACAATGGTGGCGGCGTTGGTGATAGTGACATCGCCAAGCTGGTAGTCGGCGCTTTTTGACACACCAAAAAGCGTGACATTCGCGGCGGTTTGGGCGGCCTTGGCACGCAAAATTGGCGTCACGTCAAGATCAACCGGCAGGATGGCATGGCCATGGGGCACCAGACCATCAAGGATGGCGGCTTTTTCATGCGCTATGCCCTCGATATTGGCAAAGGCCTCCAGGTGGGCGGCGGCGACAGTGGTGATGATTGCGACATCAAGGCGGGCCAGTTGGGCAAGCGGGGCGATTTCGCCGGGATGGTTCATGCCGATTTCAATGACGGCGAAGTCGGTGTCCACCGGCATGCGGGCCAAGGTTAGCGGCACGCCCCAGTGGTTGTTATAGCTGGCCTCGGCGGCGTGGACGCGGCCTTGGCCACCAAGTACCACGCGCAGCATTTCTTTGGTGGAGGTTTTGCCGACGGAGCCTGTGACGCCGATCACGCGGGCGGTTGTGCGGGCGCGGGCGGCGGCGCCCAGGGCGGTAAGCGCGGCTAGGACGTTGGGGACTATCAACAGGGGCGCGTTGGCGGGCACATTATCGGGGCGGTGAGTGACAAGGGCAGCGGCGGCACCGCGTTCCAGTGCGGCTGCAACGAAATCATGGCCGTCGCGTTGGTCTGTCAGGGCTATGAACAAATCGCCGGGTTGCAGCGTGCGTGTGTCGATGGAGACGCCTGTTGCTTGCCAATCTTTTGTGGATTGCCCACCAGTGGCAAGGGCTGCATCAGCTGAGGTCCAGAGCGGCACCATCACATCCCCCCATCCAAGGCGGCAACGGCAATGCTGGCTTGTTCGACATCGTCGAAGGGGTAGACACTGCCCGCGATGGTTTGACCGGATTCGTGGCCCTTCCCGGCAATCAGCAATGCATCGCCGGGGCCAAGGGCATCGACACCAAGCAAGATTGCCTCGGCGCGGTCGCCCACCTCGTTCGCATCGGGGCACGCGGCCATGATGGCGGCGCGGATGCTGGCCGGGTCTTCGGACCGGGGGTTGTCATCGGTGACATAAAGCACATCTGCATGGTCGCGCGCCGCGGCCCCCATCAGGGGGCGTTTGCCGGTGTCGCGGTCGCCGCCCGCGCCGAAGACCACCAAGATGCGGCCCATCACGTGGGGGCGCAGGGCCTTTAGGGCGGTTTTCAAGGCATCGGGGGTATGGGCGTAATCGACGAAAACGGACGCGCCATTGCTGCGGCGGGCGGCGAGTTGCATGCGGCCACGCACGCCTTGAAGTTGGGGAAGTACCGCAAACACGCTGCGCGGAAACGCGCCAGAGCCGATGGCAAGGCCTGCGGCAAGCGCCACATTGTCGGCCTGAAACCCGCCGATCAGGGGAAGGCGCAGTTGGTAGGGATGATCGGCGTAGGAAAGGCGCAAATCTTGCCCGGTGGCATCAAAGCGTTGGCCGAGCAGGCGCAGGTCGTTACCAGCAGCATGGCCGACCGAGATTATCCGCTGGCCGCGCGCGTCGGCGATGGCGGCAATGTCTGCGCCGCGCGGATCGTCCATATTGATCACGGCGGTGCCATCATCGGGGAGCAGACGGTCAAACAGGCCCGCTTTGGCGGCAAAATACGCCTCGAACGTGTGGTGATAATCCAGATGGTCTTGGGTGAAGTTGGTAAAACCCGCCGCCTTCAGGCGGACGCCGTCCATCCGGCGCTGGTCAAGCCCGTGCGACGACGCCTCCATCGCGGCATGGGTGACACCTGCGGCGGCGGCATCGGCCAGCATGCGGTGCAGCGTGATGGGTTCGGGCGTGGTGTGGGGGCTTGGCGCCTCCCACGCGCCTTCAACGCCAGTGGTGCCGATGTTGATAGCCGCGTGACCCAAGGCCATCCAGATTTGGCGGGTGAAATTGGCGACCGATGTTTTGCCGTTGGTTCCGGTGACGGCGATCATGGTATCGGGCTGTGCGCCAAACCACAGTGCGGCGGCATAGGCCAAGGCTTGGCGCGGATCTTGCGCGATCACTAAGGCAGCTTGGGATCCGGAAAGTACGTCTGCCGCCACTTGCGCGCCAAGCGGGTCTGTCAATACGGCCC
>JACMNW010000334.1 GCA_014378345.1 Pseudorhodobacter sp.
GCTGGGTTTGCGCCCGCAAACGGCGCAGAGCGCCCGCCAAGGGCCAGCCCAGCGCCACGACGGATACCAGCAACAGCGCGATCCAAACGCCGCGCGCAGACACATCGCCGGTTTCTGTGCGCGCGATGCTGGCATTCAGCCAATCACGCGCCTCGGTCAGGGTCGTTTTGGAACACAGCACAGAGACATGTTCGACTGATGGGGCCAAAACCGCGCGCCGCCCGGTACCTTTGGCCGGATCACCTACGGTTTGGCCCAGGTTTGCCGCAGGATCGGCCAGACGCAGCGCTTTTTCCGCCTCGGCCGCCAGCATGGTTTCCCACGCCCCCGCGACGACCAGCAGGTTGCGGGGTTGATCCTTGGTCACCGCCAGTGAAAACATCGACACGGCGACAACCGCCCCAACACGCGGGTCGCGCTCCGCCTCGCGCACCACGATATCGGGCGCCATCGAATGGCCCAGCAGGGCAAGACGCCCATCCGCACCGGGCAACGCCAAGGCGGCGTCGGATACGCGGGCAAGTTCATCCATCAACACTTGGGTGGTGCCTGCGACAACCGTTACATCACCTGACATCGGCACTGGATTGCGGCCATGGCCAGCCAGATCATAGCTGACAACGATATACCCCGCGCGGGCCAGCGTCAGGGCGAAGCCTTCCATCAACTGGCGTGATCCGGCAAAGCCATGCGCGATGACGACGACCGGGGCCGATGTGGTGCCGGGCAGGCGCGTGACAGTGGCCGGGGTGGTGCCAATGGTCAGGGGGGTAATTTCAAGGCCTGACCGCGCAGATTGCAAATTCCAGATCGACCAGACTGCGATGATGAGCGCAAGCGCCAGAACACCCCAGCGGGCACGCGTCACGCTTGCGCGCCCCAGGTTGGGTAAAACAGACCTGCTGGCGACAAAGTGAAAATCTCGCATCCCGTCGCAGTTACACCAACCGAGTGCTCGAACTGCGCAGAAAGGGATTTATCACGCGTAACCGCTGTCCAATCATCGGCCAGCACCTTGGTCTCAGCGCGGCCAAGATTGACCATCGGCTCGATGGTGAAAAACATGCCCTCTTCCAGCACGGCGGCAGACCCGGGGCGGCCATAATGCAGCACGTTTGGCGGCGCATGAAACACGCGGCCCAAGCCATGGCCGCAAAAATCACGCACCACGGACATGCGGTTGCCCTCAACAAAAGTTTGAATGGCGTGGCCGATATCACCAAAGGTGTTGCCGGGTTTGACTGCCGCAATACCCAGCATCAGCGCGTCATGCGTTACCTCGATCAACCGACCCGCCTTGCGTGGCAGATCGCCCGCCACATACATGCGGCTGGTATCGCCAAACCAACCATCGACAATCACCGTGACATCGATATTGGTGATATCGCCGTCCATCAGCACCTTGCCACCCGGAATGCCGTGGCACACCACATGGTTGACCGAAATGCATGACGCGTGACGGTAGCCTTTATAGCCGATGGTTGCCGATGTGGCCCCGCGGCGTTCCACCTCAACGCGGATGTAATCATCCAGCGCCGCGGTTGTCACACCGGGCACCACCATCGGCGCCACGCCATCCAGAATTTCGGCAGCCATTTGGCCTGCCGCACGCATGCCTGCAAAATCGGCATCATCGTGTATGCGGATGCCATCTTTCGTAATGCGGGCGCGGGTGTGGTCCAAGGTCTGTCCTATTCAACAGCTGTCGGGCCTTAGATAATTGACTTAGTGCGATTTTGCCAGACCCTGCGCACCGTTGATCACGGTCCCGTTAACCCATGACTCCTTCGTTCGTGGGGGGTTTGAAACCCAGTCCTTTGACCCCTATGCTGCCCACCAGAGTACGCAGGAGCCGAACATGCCCAACCCCACCGCCGCCATGCTGGTAATCGGAGACGAAATTTTGTCCGGCCGCACCCGCGACGCCAATATGTACCATCTGGCAGGGTTGCTGACGGACGCTGGAATAACGCTGACTGAAGTGCGCGTGGTGTCGGATGACACGGGCGCGATCATTGCCGCAGTGAATGCGCTGCGGGGGCAGTATGACCATGTTTTCACATCTGGCGGCATTGGCCCGACGCATGATGATATCACTGCCGAGGCGATTGCGCAGGCGTTTGGGGTGCCAATCACCATTCGCGCCGATGCCCGTGCGCTGTTGCAAGCGCATTACGACCGGGCCGGGTTACCGTTGAACGAGGCGCGGCAACGGATGGCGCGTATTCCGGATGGGGCGCGTTTGATCGACAATCCGGTGTCCACCGCGCCCGGCTTTACGCTGCAAAATGTGCATGTGATGGCAGGCGTGCCCGCAATTTTTCAGGCTATGATGGCATCCGTTTTGCCGACGTTGACCGGCGGGCAGCCGTTGATCAGCCAAACCCTGCGCGTCAACCGTGGTGAAGGCGATATTGCAGACGCCTTTGCAGCCCTTGCCGCCGATTATCCTGATCTGTCGATGGGCTCGTACCCATTCACCCAAAACGGTGTTTACGGCACTAATCTGGTAATCCGGGGCAGCGATTTGGCCTTGGTGTCCGCCGCCATGGCGCGGTTGACACAGGTGTTTGGCGCGCCATGACCACAGATATGATGTTGGTCGCGATGGAAGCCACATGGCCACCCGCAGCCACAACGCGGACTGGCGCGTGGCTGTTGCGTGATGGAAAAGGCGGCGGCAAACGCGTATCGGCGACAACGCTGGCAGGGGTGTTCGACCCCGACACCATTGCCAATGCGGAGGGCGCGATGCGTTGCGCGGGGATGCAGCCCCTGTTTCAGCTTGGGGCAAACGATCAAGCCTTGGATGCAGCGCTTGCTGCGCGTGGCTATAAACTTGTTGATCCAGTGGTGATTTATTCCTGCAATCTGGCCGAAATTGCGCAGACCGCGCCGCCGCCAATGACAACCTTTCCGCATTGGCCACCCTTGGGGATTGCCGTTGATCTTTGGGCTGAAGGCGGCGTCGGCCCCGCGCAGTTGGATGTGATGCAGCGCGTCCTTGGCCCAAAAACTGCGATCCTTGCGCGCAACGCAGATCGGGCAGCAGGTGTGGCTTTTGTGGCGATACATGGCAGGTTTGCGATGCTTCATGCATTGGACGTGACGCCGGTTTTGCGCCGAAAAGGGGCGGCTCGGCACATTCTGCAAGCGGCGGCTCACTGGGCAAGACTTCAAGGTGCCAATGACCTTGGGCTTGCTGTCACCACCGCAAATGCGCCTGCGCGCGCGCTCTACACTTCCTTCGGGATGCAAGCTGTGGGACAATATCATTATCGACAGCTCTAAGCCCGGAAAGAGGCCAACATTCGTGCAATGCCGCGCCCTGATAAAACAAACTCTGCCCAGCCTTGGCCTGGCCATAGGAATGACAGCACTGCCTGTGCCAGTGCTGGCGCTTGATTTCGATTTCCCCGCTGCTGCCAGCCAGTCGTTTGACCGCCGGGAGGCATTTTCAAGCTATGCCCTGCCAATTGGTCCTTTCTTAAACGGCGTTGTGAAAACCCTTGCCTTGGAAGGCGCGGTTTTCCAAAAAGTTTGGACCATTCCGGCACAAGATTTAACGACATTGCAAATTCTGGCACCTGTGCGCGATCAACTTATTGCCGCCGGTTTTGTAGTGTTATTTGAATGCGAAACCGCCGCATGTGGTGGCTTTGATTTCCGTTTTGGCGTTGATATTGCGGCAGAACCCGCAATGCACGTTGATTTGGGCGACTTTCGGTATCTGGCGGCAAAACGCAGCGGGCCGGACGGACCGGACCATGTTGCAGTAATTGTCAGCCGGTCTTCCAAGCTTGGCTTTGTGCAAATCACGGAAGTAGGCAAAGGGCAGGCAGCCGCAGAGCCTTTGGTTACCGCCGCCACCAAGGCACCTGAGCAGCCCACACAAAACGCCTCCACCCCGTTGGGCGATGGTTTGGCAAAACAGGGGTCTGTCGCTTTGGATGATTTGATATTTGCTTCTGGCGCGTCTGATTTAGCGCCCGGAGAATATGCATCGCTTGAGGCACTTGCCGCATATTTGCGCAGCAATCCGTCAAGCAAAGTGGCGCTGGTCGGCCATACTGATGCCTCTGGCGGTTTGGCGGGCAATATTGCCCTGTCGCGCGCGCGGGCTGCATCAGTGCGCGTAAAGATGATTGCAAACTACGCTATCCCAACAGAGCAAATCATTTCTGAAGGCGCAGGATATCTTTCCCCGCGTGACAGCAATCTGACGGATCAGGGTCGCACCCGAAACCGCCGTGTTGAAGTGATGCTTTTGGTAGACCCGTAGTATCCTGCAGCCCCCCCCGGGACCGCAACCAAATCACCAGTTATCAGGCCCTTTGTCGATGTAACGCCGCGCCAGAAAGTCGATGAACGCGCGCACTTTGGGCTGCGTAAAGCGCCCCGGCGGGTAGACGGCGTAAATGCCTTGAACTTCGCTTGGCAGGCCGGGAATAGCTTCTTCAACCTGACCCGCTTTCATTGCATCCGCAAACAGAAATGATGGCAGATAGGCGATGCCAAGGCCAGATACCGCCGCATTCAAAAGCGATTGCCCATCGTTCACGGTCAGCCAGCCAACAGACCGCACTTGGCGCTTTTCACCTGACGGAGCAGTGATTTTCCACACATTGCCATTAGCCTGGTTGGAATAATGCAGCAGCTTGTGGTCGTTCAGATCATCAATCTTGAGGGGTCGGCCGAATTTCTGGAAATAGCCCGGTGATGCGATCATCCGTTTGGTGGTTTCCGTCAACTTGCGGGCGCGCAGGGTTGAATCTTCCATTTCACCCACGCGGATGGCCATGTCAAAGCCTTCCGAGATCAGTTCAACATAGCGGTTGTTCAGCACCATGTTGACGGTGATATCGGGATATTCCAGCAGGAATTCACCCAAGATCGGCGACAGCAGATTAACACCAAAATCAGTCGCAACCGAAATACGCAGCAGGCCCGACGGGGCTGATTGCATCGATGTCACCAGCGCATCCGCTTCGCCTGCATCGTTCAGCACGCGGCGGGCGCGGTCATAATAGGCCAGCCCAATCTCTGTTGGGCTAACGCGGCGGGTGGTGCGGTTTAGCAGCCGTGCCCCCAACCGCGCCTCCAGCGCCGAGACGTGTTTCGAGACTGCGGATTTGGAAATCCCCATCTTCTTGGCAGCGTCCGTAAAGCCGCCTTGGTCCACAACCGTGGCAAAAGCTTCCATTTCCGTCAGTCGATCCATTGTAGTCCCCATGCCACTTATGCGGGTTGCAGGCCCTTATTGATCCCGGATTCGGGCGAGATTGCGGTGATGGCGGGTCAAGTCCGGGGTATTGTGTGGGATCATTCATGGCAGCAAAACAACCCAAGGATGAGCGGATTACCGCAATAAGCGCTTCTTTCAGGCGGCTAAAACCCGCCGAGCCGATTTTTAAACCAAGAAAATGTGCAGGAAATTCCACAATTTCGGTGCAATGCGGCCCGTTTCGGCATCAAATGCCATATTGGCTTCAAAAATAAATTTCTTTTCTTTAACTCAACCACAGGGCGGCATTTCCGCTGCCTTCGAACCACGAAAAGGAAGATTACGATGAAAAACATCGCCCTCGTCTTCGCCGGCCTGTTTGGCCTTGCAGCCCTTCCCGTGCTTGCGCAGGATTTGCCAGTGATTGCCGATACAGACAGCAATGGCATCTGGTCGCTAACCGAAATGCAGACCGTTTACCCTGATCTGACTGAAGAAGTGTTTTTGACGCTGGATACCAGCAAAGACGACGGCATCGATGTGGCAGAACTGACGGCTGGCGTAGCCGCGGGCACCTTGGTAGCCAAAGAAGGTTAAATAACGCAAAGGGGGCCAGATCGGCCCCCCTTGACCTAAAGCCGGGCGGCCAGCCGGGCGCCTTGGTCTATTGCACGCTTGGCGTCCAATTCCGATGCTACATCGGCGCCCCCAATCACATGATGCGCGATGTTTGCAGCCGTCAGGGCATCCGCCAAACTGCGTTCCGGTATCTGACCCGCACACAGAACCACCGTATCAACCGCTATCAATTCTGGCCGCTCGCGCCCGGCACCGTGGCTGATGCTAAGGCCAGCTTCACTGATCGCCTCATAATACACGCCACCCAGCATTTTGACGCCCCTCATCGCCAGCGCTGCGCGGTGGATCCAACCCGTGGTTTTGCCCAAGCCCCGCCCCGGCTTTTCTGCTTTGCGTTGCAATAGCCAAACCTGTCTTGCTGGCGCGTCTGGCGCGGGGCCCGCTTCGGCCAAGCCACCCGGGGTAACTGCGGGATCACCCACGCCCCATTCTCGCCGCCAAAGACCCACGTCTTCCGTAGGGCTTACACCGGAATGCACCAGATATTCCGCCACATCAAAACCAATGCCGCCAGCCCCCACAATGGCCACAGATTTGCCAACCGGCGCGCCATTCAGCACGTCGATATAGCTGATCGCCCACTCCTGCCCCGGAATGCCCGGATCGCGCGGCGCAACACCTGTTGCCACCACAATCTCATCAAACCCGCGCAAATCATCGACCCGTGCTGCGGCACCAAGCCGAACCTCAACCCCGGTGCCAGAAACCACCGTTTCAAACCACTGCACCAGCCCGTGAAATTCCTCTTTTCCAGGCACTTGCCGCGCCAGGTTCAACTGGCCACCCAAAGCCTGCGCTTTGTCAAACAGCACCACTTTGTGGCCACGCCCCGCTGCCACCATGGCGCAGATCATGCCGGCAGGGCCTGCACCCACAACTGCAATCCGCTTGGGCGCATCGGTGGGCGTGTAAACAAGCGCCGTCTCGTTGCAGGCTTGCGGGTTTACCAGACAGCTTGCCACTTTGCCACTGAAGGTATGGTCCAGACAGGCCTGATTACACGCGATGCAAGGTGCTATTTCCGCAGCCCGCCCGGTTGCCGCCTTGCGCACGAAATCGGGGTCCGCCAGAAGCGGCCGCGCCATCGACACCATGTCGGCCAAGCCGTCAGCCAAAATGCCCTCACCCACCTCTGCCGTATTGATCCGGTTTGACGCGATTACCGGAATGCCCACATAGGGCCTGAGCCGCCCGGTCAAATGCACAAAAGCCGCGCGCGGCACGGATGTGGCTATCGTCGGCACCCGCGCCTCGTGCCAGCCGATCCCGGTGTTCAGAATCGTGGCTCCCGCCGCTTCAATCGCTTGGGCAAGCAATATAACCTCATCCCAACTTGACCCATCGGGCACCAGATCAATCAAACTGATCCGGTATATCAGGATGAAATGTGCACCCACCGCAGCACGAACGCGGGCCACCACCTCGACCGGCAACCGCATCCTGTTGGCATAATCGCCGCCCCACCGATCATCCCGGCGGTTGACATGGGTCA
>JACMNW010000335.1 GCA_014378345.1 Pseudorhodobacter sp.
GGCGCGTGTGGCCTATGCCAGCCCAATCGGCATTCATCCCAAAACCATGGGCAGCAAGGGCGTCGGGCCATGTGGCATCCAGACGCATCTCGCGGTCCGGGCCTTGCCAGGCGACATAGCAATGAAAATCGCGCACCCCGGCTGCCCGGATCATCGCACGCAGCGGATCAGGCATCGAGTCTGCTTCGGGTATGCCTGCAGCAAAATCGCCCGCAACCAGTTCCACATCGGCCCGCTCACCGTGCCGTCGCAGCAGATCGCGCAGCAAGATATGTTTGGCCGTGCAGGCCCCGCGCCCGGTGCGCATCACGGCGGCTGCCGACCGATCCCCACTGGAAAAATAGCCAAGCTTACGCACGGCATGATAAAGGCCCGGCACGTCCCGCGCACCATTGCTGGCGGCAAAGGCATCCAGCGCCTGATCGTAATCCAAGATTGGCTCAGAAATAAGCATGGCCGTCTTCGATGTCGAAAAGATGCCACTTGTCGCGGTTGACGGTCATGTAACACGCATCGTCCGCCACACCCGTAAAGTCGGTGCTGGTTTTCACCCTGATCCGGGCGTCGGCAAGCTGCACATCCACCAGCATATCGCCGCCCAGCAACTCAGTCACATAAATCCGCCCTTCGATTACCGGGCCGTCGGGACGTGTGGTTGAAATGCTCAGCGCGTCCGGGCGCACCCCCATCCGCACTTCGCGCTTGGCCGACCCGTTGACCAGCGCCACTTGCTGCGGCAGCAGCGGGATGTTGAAATTCGGATGGGTAAGCACGGTGTTTCCGCCCTCGCTGCGCAGTTCCGCCGACAGGAAATTCATTGCCGGTTCGCCGACGAACCCCGCAACCCAGGCATTGACCGGCCGGTTGAAAATCTCGCTCGGCGTACCCCATTGCTGCAATTCGCCGTCATGCATCACCGCAATCATATCGGCCATCGACAACGCTTCCAGCTGATCATGCGTCACATAGATCATTGTGGTGCCAAGACTGCGCTGCAAATGCTTGATCTCACCCCGCATATGCGCGCGCAGTTTTGCGTCAAGGTGGGCGATGGGTTCATCGAACAGGAACAGCTTGGGTTCGCGCACGATCGCCCGCCCGATGGCCACGCGCTGTTTCTGGCCGCCCGACAGTTCGGATGGTCGACGGTTCAGCAGATGGTCAATCTCCAGCAGTTTGGTGGCCGAGGTGACGCGTTCCTTGATCTTGTCCGCAGCAAAGCCACGCAGACGCAGCGGATTGGCGATATTATCGAACACCGATTTATGCGGATAAAGCGCATAGTTTTCAAACACCATCGCCACATCGCGGTCTTTGGGCGGCAGATCGTTGATCCGTTGGCCATCAAACAGGATGTCGCCCGCGCTGATATGTTCCAACCCGGCGATCATCCGCATGGTGGATGATTTGCCACACCCCGACGGCCCCAGAATGCTGACAAAACTGCCGTCGTCACATTCTAGGTTCAACTCGCGCACCGCGGGACTGGTGCCGTAATACTTCCACACTTTGTTGATCGAAATCCGTGCCATCTGGCCCCCCGGTCTATTCTTAAAATTGCCCAAGCCTATTAAGGATCAGGCGCTATTCCTTGACGGCACCCATCGTCATGCCGGTCACCAGATATTTGCGGATTACCAGCCCCAGCAGCATCATCGGCAAGGTAGTCACCACACCCGCCGCCATGATCGCTCCCCACTGAATATTCTGCGGCTGCACCAATTCGCGGGTGGCCACCGGCAGCGTCTTGGCGCCGCCCGACCCGATGATGGCGGCAAACAGGAAATCATTCCACGCAAACAGGATGCACAGCACGATAAACGCCGCAATCCCCGGTGCCACCAGTGGCAGTATCGACATGAAGGCCTGAAAGCGTGTGGCCCCATCGACCATCTGCGCCTCTTCAATCGAATAGGGCACGTTGTCGAAGAAGCCTTTCAGAATCCAGATCGCGAAGGGCAGGTTGAACGTGGTATAGGCAAGGATCAGGCCGGGCAGCGTGCCGATCAGATCAAACGACCGGAAGATCGCGTAAAGCGGCACCATGACCGCCACCACCGGGGCCATCCGGGTTGAGATGATCCAGAAAAACAGATCACCCTTGCCGCGAAATTCAACCCGGCTAAGGCTGTAGGCCGCCATCGACCCGAAGGTCACCGCAATCACCGCCGACCCGCCCGCAGCAATCAGGCTATTAGCCATGTATTCGCCAAAGTTGTTGTCATAAAACAGGCTGTGGTAGTGCTTCAGCGTCGGGGTGAAATCGAAAAACACCGTGACCCCGGCCCAGTCGCCAACCTCGGGGATATTGAACGCTTCCAGCAAATCCTTGAAGGACGACACGAACATCACAAAGATCGGCAATAAGGTCCAGATCAGGTAGACGGTCAGAAAGATCACCGAGAATATCTTGAAGGCCACGACCAACGGCGATTTATATTGAACCACATCCCGCGATGCCATGATTTACACCCTTTCCGATTTTGGTTTTTCGAAGATGCGGACGAGCAACTTGCCAAGAATAATGGTCACCACCAGCAGCGTCAGCGCAATCGCTGCTCCACGCCCTAACTTGAAGAATTTGAACGCCACTTCGAACAGATAGATCGGCAGGATTTTGGTCGAATCGGCGGGGCCGCCGCCGGTCAGCACCAGTGCCGCATCAATAAACCGGAAATTGTCCATAAAGCGCAGCATGATTGCGATCAGCAGCACCGGGTAAAGGTTTGGCAGGGTGATGGCAAAAAAGTTGCGCAAGGGCGATGCACCGTCGACCATGTTCGCTTCCAGCTGATCTTGCGGGACACGTTTCAGACCGGCCAAAGCAATCAGCGTGATCAACGGCGTCCATTGCCAGACATCGACCAGCACAATCGCCAGCATGGCGGTATCTGTGCTGGACAGAATCGACCCACTGTCCAGCCAGCCAAGGCTTTGGAACAGCCAATGGTACCAACCGAAGGTGCCATTGTACAAAAACAGCCAGACCAGACCTGCCACGGCAGGGGCCATCATCATGGGCATCAACAGGGCGGTCACCAGAAACTTTTCCCAACGCGCGCCGTTCACGATCACCGCCAGCAGCAAACCTATGCTCAGTTGCAGGGCCAGACACATCGCACTGTATTGCGCCAGCAAAACCCAGCCCTCAAGGAACCGCACATCGTTGAACAGCCGGGTGTAGTTTTTCAAACCAACCCATTCACCCGCCCCTACGCCGACATCTTGTAACGACATCACGATCAGCCAGACAAACGGATACAGCGAGATGAAGGCCAGCACCGCGATCGCCGGGGCCATCAGATACAGATAATAGCGGCGCGGCGCCGCCGAATTCAAACGGACGGGCAGGGGCAAGACTGCCGTTATCGGTCGCGCTTCGATGTCTGATGACGTGCCACGTGCGCGGAACAACGAAGTTCCGGGCGGCACCTGTGCAACGCTGACATTTGTCACTCCACTGGTCATAAAACGCGGCCTCCTGTCGCGGGCTTATGGTGTCGTCATCTGTCGGATATGGCGTGGCGCTGCGGACAAAAGCCCGCAGCGCCCCGCATCCTAGCATGCTTCAGGCGTCGTTCAGACTGTCCAGCAGACTTTGCACGCTGCTGGCCGTCTCTGCCGGGGTTTGCGCATTCGACAACATTTTTTGCGTCTCGGAGGCGATGATCGAATGATATTCGTTCGCTTCAGGGATTTTCGGGCCCAGCACAAAGTTCGGATCCTTGATGCCGAAATCGTAGACCGCATCAAAGGTCAGCGCGTTTGGCATGGTGGTAGGCCGTGTGCGGGCCGCCACAACATCCGGCAAGGCCAACACGGATTTGCGCGTTGGTGTGCCGCCCAAACCGGACAGAACCTCGTATTGGTTCTGCTTCGACGTGGACCAGATCGCAAACAGATAGGCCGCGCGCTTGATCTCTTCGGTTGCATTGCCGCTGATGCCGATGCCGCCGATACCGCAGTTGGTGCCGTTTACTGCTTCGCCACCGTTCAAAATCCACTCCGGAGCACCTTTGGGGCAGGGCGCATAGGCCGTGCGCCCGCCACCTGCGACCGAGGTTTTCTCATCCTCGATCGAGGCTGCAAATTCATGGTATTGAATTTGCATCGCAATATTGCCGGACTGGTAAACGGTGTTCAACTCCAGCGTGCCATTGGCCAGGTTGTCGGGGTGCGACACATCGGCCAGCGCCTTGAACTTCTCCAGCATCAGCACGGATTGCTCGTCGCCCCATTTGGTTTTGCCCGGCGTCTTGCTGCCAATCTTGTCGTCGATATCGAAATCTGTCCAGCGGCCATGCGCAAACATCATCCGCTGAATATCAAGCTGCGTGGTCCAGGCAAAAGTGCCCTGATGCTGGGCATAGCCGTAGGGCACATCTTCGCCCGCCGCCTTGCGCGCCTTGAAATAGGTCGCAAAATCAAGGACGTTTTTCCAGGTCGTATCGTTGGTGTACTCCATTGCATAGCCATATTCGGCCTCGAACGCCTTGGAATTGGCTTCGTAAATGTCCTTGCGGTAGAATGTGCAGGCCACGGCGGCATCATATGGCAGCGCGATAACCTTTGCACCATCGTAATATCGGCCGCAGGCGGTCAGGAAATTGTCATACCAGACCTCATCGCCGTAGCCCTCGGGGTCTTGCGGCAAGGTGTCATCCCCAAACATCGGCGACAGATCGGCATAGAAATCGGCAAACGGCGCGCCGATTGGCTTGTCCTGCACGTATTGCAGCGGGTAATCCGCATTACCACTGCGCAAATCAATGCCGGCCTTTTGCTGCACAACCGGCAGGTCATCGGTCAGAATTTCAACTTCAATCCCGGTGAGATCGTAAAATGACTTGATCTTGTCACGGATCGCAAAGGAAGGCGGCGTGTTCTCCGACAGGAACACCAGCTTTGATCCGGCAAACTGCTTCCATTTTGCATCCTCAGAGGACTGCGCCTGCACCCGGGTGCTCATCATCGTGGAATTCATCCCGATGCCGAGTGCGCCAGTGCCAAGCATGGTTACCGCGCTGCCGCCAAGTTCCATGAACCTGCGTCTGCTGACGCTTTTGTAAATTGCATTCTTCGGCTTGTAAAACATGACATCCCTCCCAAGATTGTTGCCCGGCCGATGCATCGGTCCGGTCGTTCTGCTGCTTCATTTGCTGCTTCGTACCGAGGCTGCCCCCTCCCAGAGACTCGCACCGTCACGCCCTCGTACAGTCACTGCGCGATCCGCAAACAACCGTAAGTCCCATTTCTACGTTAGCCGCTTTAGATATATTATGTAAATTATTTTCTCACTGAATCACTCTAAATTCGTAATTTGATGATCAAATTTGACGGGATGAACATTTTTTACTGTTCTGCCTATCTCAATTTCATAGTTTGCCCGGCAAACAGCAGTTATCAGGGAAATAATTTTCACAGTTCAACCCAATGTAAACTATGCCCCGCATTTTGTCATAGCCCGCCCCCGAGTCCGCATATTGAACAGCGGTTGAGCGCATCTTTTGTGCGCTCGGCACCGCCCGAACTGCACACTGATGGCGGTGGCTTCTACCTACAAGTAGACGGTCGGGCGCGCGTCGGTGGCCCCTGCGCAATACTGTACGCGGCAAGCGTTACGACTGAAGCCTTGGCTCGGCCTACGTGCATCAAGACAAGCAGGAACGATATCGCGGACAATACGTTGTAATCTGATGGTTTAGGATCTTGGACATGGGCCTTGTTTCCGCCCGCCCCTTGGTGCGGCCAACGCCCCAAATTCAGGAACAAACCAGTCAATGAACGAACTTGCAAAGCGCGTATCGCGCCAAAGGAGTTGAACCCATGTTAATCAAGGCAACGGATACAACAGGTTACGATGTTCAGGCCAGCGATGGGACCTTGGGGACCGTCAGCGATTTGCTGTTTGATGATGCCAGCTGGACGGTGCGATGGTTAGTGGTAGAGACTGGCAACTGGTGGGCGGACCACCGCGTTCTGATCCCGGCGTCCGCACTTGGCCATCCCGACACAGAGGCGCGCACCTTCCCTGTCAACTTGACTATGGCACAGGTCAAGGGCAGCCCGGATGTTGATACCCACCGCCCCGTGTCGCGTCAGTTCGAATCTAGCGCCTATGACTATTACGGATTCAGCCCCTACTGGGGGACCGACCTTTACATGAGCGGTTTTGCCTACTGGGGTGGCATGGTGCCGATAGCACCCAGCCTTGAAATGGAGCGGCGTGAGGGCGAAATCGCCCAGATGATGCGTCAGAGTGAAGACGCCAACCTGCGCAGTGTGGCCGAGATCAGCGGCTATCACATCCACGCCACGGACGGTGACATTGGCCATCTGTCGGATGTGCTGATCGAGGACACGGATTGGTCGCTGCGCTATCTGATCGTCAACACCAGTAACTGGTGGCAGGGCAAAGAGGTTCTGATCTCGCCGCGGTCAACGCAATCCATCCGCTGGACCGA
>JACMNW010000336.1 GCA_014378345.1 Pseudorhodobacter sp.
ACAGTGATGTAATACCGAATAACCGCGTTCACGGTCGAAAAGCTTGTCACTTGGGCGATTTTGGTGACGATCATTGCAGGTGCTGCAGCGGGCCCGGGCAGCGTGTTGGTATCTTGCGCGGTGCGCGCGGTGTTCCCCGGATCGCGCGAGGTGACTGACGCGGTGTTTACCAACGACGTGCCCGCCGCAAAGGCATCTATATCCAGCTGGGTAACAGTGTAACTTGCGGAACAGTTTAATATTCCCGCCGGGGCAAGCGTCGCCACAGCACAGCTAAGCGCCGGAAGCTTCGGGTCAGAAACACTGACGTTGGTAAGTGTCGTATTTCCGGTATTCGTGACCATGAATGTGTAAGGCACCGTTGTGCCCAAAGCGCCAAACCGGGTCAGTGTTGTCGCCTTATCAAGCGTCAACGACGATGTCTGCGTCGCGGTGGCCGTTTTCGAAACTTGTGGAGATGTCACCACCACCGATGTCGGATCGCCCGGATTGGCGGGAAAAACCGGTTGCGTCAGGGTTCCCGACGCGGTGTTGGTCACCGATCCGTTGTCCAAATCGGCCTGCACCACGCTGTAAGTTGCGGTGCAGGTGATCGCACCGCCGGGCACAAGACCACCAACCGGAAGGCCGGGGCAAGTGACCGTCGGTATCTTGTTATCAGCCACGGAAATCGGTGCTGTCAGGGTAATGTTGCCGCTGTTTGTTATCACATAATTGTAACTGACCGTTTGGTTCGCGGCGGAATAGGGCGACCCTGCCGTAATCATTTTAACCAAAGTGATGGCTGGCGCAGGTGCAGGGCCGGGCACCACAACATCATCACTTGCACTTACCGGGGTTCCGCCAAGAGTAATCTCACCGGATGCAATATTGGTAATTTTACCTGCATTCACATCGGCCTGGGTCACAGTGTAATTGGCGGTGCAGTTGATCGTGGCACCTATCGCCACAGGCCCTGACGGGCATGTCACGCTGCCGCCCGCCGCCGCGACAAACGCATCAGTTATTGCTGGCGCATCAGGATAGAGCACATTCCCCGAATTGGTGACCGCAACGTTGAAAGTCAGCGCCGTTCCGACCGTTGAAAAACTGGCTTGTGACGATGTCTTCAGCACGGTCATCGCAGGCGCATTGGGAACCGTGATCGTTTCGGTAAGATCATCACCTACCGTGTTCGGATCACCCTGATCACCCCGCGCAGCAGTCACGCTGTTCACCAATGCGGAACTGCCCGCAGTATTGGCGTTAACTTGCGCCACAACGGTTAAAGTCGCAGTAGCACCAGATGCCAAACTTGGGATGGTCCAAACCGGATTTGCATAACTACCCGTCAACGGCGTTGCACTGACCAGTGTCATCCCAACCGGCAGGCTTTCCGTCAGCGATGCATTGGTTGCGACCAACGGACCAATATTACGCACCAATACCGAGAATGTGACGTTCGTGCCATTTGCCGCCGTGCTGACACTGGCTGTTTTTGTGGTGATCAGGTCAAGATCGTCATCTATGATGGTGGCAGTGGTGCTGGTAACTGCGGGTGCGCCGCAGACGGTTGTGCTTGCCAAGGAATAACCGGTTCCTCCGGCTACCGACATCACGATCGTCTCATTGCCTTCAATAGCTTTGTCACCGACCAGCAAAATGCCAGAAGAAAACGGTTGATTGCTGTAGGTTCCGGCTGGAATTGTGACCGTAAAGTTGGCGGTACCCGTCGGTGTTACATAGTCCGTGCCCAACGTTGCCGTCCCGCCCGTAATGGAAAGCGCAAGTGTAGTTGCAACCGGAAAATTGCCGGAAAGCACGATGTTTGGCGGCAAAGCAGAAGGCGCAAAGTTTTCCCGCTGTGACACGGCTATGGCGTTAAATTCAACATAGGGCGAAAGAAATATCTGGATGTCATCAATGAAGTTGCCAACCGAACCCGGATCAATTGCGCGGAACTGCAAACGTTGCAAACCTGTGGGGCCGGTGTAAGTGACCGTTCCTGTATTGTTGGAATTGACCTGCCAGCCCTGCGCCAGTGTGGTCACCTGGGTCGCCAAATTTTGGATCAGAACGCCGCTGGAATTGGCGATTTCATAGACTGCGGTCTGCGGGTTTGCAGCACCCGACCGTGCCCTGTGCGCGAATGACCATCGCAGAGGTTCGCCGTTGGTAAAACACACGTTCTGATAAAGCGCTCCGGCGGATGTAGAGTTGATTTCAGCATGAACAACACCCGCAAATGATGGCACGCCCAGAAAACCTGAATCCCACAATTCCACCGTTCCGTTGGTCGAATCCCATCCGGGTACCACGTTGTTTGCAAAGAACTGATAGCTAGGGTTACCTGCCGGATTGTTCGCCTCAAAGCTTGGGTTGACAATGCTTCGCTGCTGGGCATCCGCCGTTTGCGAAAAAAGCGTTGCGTAAAAAAGAAACGCGAACATAAGAACGCTGCTGGCCAAAGCCATTTCTTTCTTGCCGTTCTTGATGGCAGCAACAAACTTAATACGCATTTGGCAGACCTGACGTCACGTCCGGCTCATTCAGACTAAAGACGACGGCAACTCCCCCCGGAAATGCCCTCGTCTGGCCTCATATCTGATTGATTCCGTTTTCCCCCGAAAAAATGACCATAAGGCCGGTTTTGCTTGGGTGACAATACTTTGTGGTTAATTGATTATGAACAAAGTCGGCAAAACCAACGAAACGTTGCTGCCCTTGCAACCGGTGGACCAGTCGTCGGACCCTCAGTCATTTCCGTTGCGCTGAATTGCCGAAATTGGTAATGCATCTTGACCAATATGCGAAAGTCATAGCCATGCCCGTGATCACCTGCATTGACGATCTGAAACGCCTTCACAAACGCCGCGCGCCGAAGATGTTCTATGATTATGCCGAAAGTGGCAGCTACACCGAACAGACGTTCCGCGAAAACACCACCGATTTTTCAAAGCTGCGCCTGCGCCAGAAAGTGGCGGTCGATATGACCGGGCGCAGCACTAAATCCATGATGATCGGGCAGCCTGTTGCCATGCCAGTCGCACTGGCCCCGGTCGGCTCGACGGGCATGCAGTGCGCGGACGGCGAAATCAAGGCGGCCCGCGCCGCCGCTGCTTTTGGCGTGCCTTTCACACTGTCGACCATGTCGATCTGTTCGATCGAGGATGTGGCCGAACACAGCCCTGCCCCTTTCTGGTTTCAGATCTATGCGATGAAAGACCAGGATTTCACCGTTTCGGTTCTGGACCGGGCGCGGCGGGCGGGCTGCTCTGCCCTGGTGCTGACGCTTGATCTGCAAATCCTTGGCCAGCGCCACAAGGATTTGAAGAACGGCATTACTTCTCCGCCTAAGTTGACCCCGCGCAACATGATCAACATGGCGATGCATCCGGGCTGGTCGCTGGGTATGCTGGGAACCCGCAGGCGCAGCTTTCGCAACGTGATTGGCCATGTGAAAGGTGTGGCCAATCTTTCGAGTCTGTCTGCCTGGGCCAATGAGCAGTTCGATCCGCAGCTGGACTGGGATAAAGTGCGCAGGATCAAGGATATGTGGGGTGGCAAGCTGATCCTGAAGGGCATTCTTGACGTGGAAGATGCCCAGCGCGCCGCTGACGTCGGGGCCGATGCGATCATCGTATCCAACCATGGCGGGCGGCAGCTTGATGGCGCTGTGTCTGCAATCAGCATGTTGCCATCCATCGTCCGTGCCGTGGGAGACCGGGTCGAGGTGCATATGGACAGCGGCATCAGGTCTGGCCAGGACGTGCTTAAGGCTTTGGCGCTAGGGGCGAAATCCACCTATATCGGTCGGTCGTATATCTATGGGCTGGGCGCTATGGGCGAGGCGGGCGTTACCCGCGCGCTGGAAGTGATACAAAAGGAACTTGATATCACCATGGCACTGTGCGGTGAACGCGATGTGCGCAATCTTGGGCGGCATAACCTGCTGATACCCAAAGATTTTGAAGGCGACTGGGTATAACAAACACCGGCTTTTAGCTCCGTGTACGCGCCATCATCGGCAACAACGCCAGCACCCCCAAAAGCATGAAGGCCGCAAACACAAATGCCATCCGCAGCCCAAAGGTGCCCGCGATAAAGCCTAAGGTTGGCGGCCCAAAGAAATAACCAAAATAGCCCCACAGCGTGGCCCGCGCCACTGCCCGCGCCCTTGCCTGTGGCGCGGCCAGCCTGCCAACCAGCGAAAACGCAGTGGGTGCAATGACAGATGATCCGATGCCCATAACTATAAACCCTGCATAGGCCATCGGCGGTGCCACCGCACCCGCCGCAATCAACGCCCCTAGACACGCAATAACAGCCCCTGCTGCCAGCAACCGGTAAGGGTTGATCCGGGCTGCAAACCCCTGCCCCGCAAGCCGCGCAAAACCCATAGTCAACGCCAGTGTCGCTGGGCCCATTGCGCCTTGATTGGGGCTGCCGCCCAGTGTTTTCTCAATATGCAGCGCAGACCAGTTTTCTGCTGCATTCTCGGTTAAAAATGCGATCAAAACGATGCCGCCACCAATCAGCGGCAATAGCCCCAAATGGCCCGACGTGCCGTCTTTGGGTTTACGAAGTCCGTGGATAGCGCCGTCTTTTTCCCATGTCAGAACGGCAAAAAGGACACAAACGCAGGCCATCGACCCCATTACCCATGCGGGCGACCACGCCGCAGACCGCATGGCCCCCGTGGTCAGCGCGCCCCCCGCATAACCAAAGGAATACGCAGCATGGCTTAGGTTCATCAACGGCACACCGCGCGTGTTTTCAAGCTCCGCCACACGCGCGTTCATCAACACATCGGTCAGCCCGGTGGCTGCCCCACAGGCCAGCATGGCCAATGGAAACATCCACAAAACAACGGCTTGGCCCGGCAATAAAAAAACGCAGGCCATCGCCAGTGTGGCCACAGGCAAGGCAATACCCCCCAAGGCAGCCCCAATGCGCGGGGCCAAAAGCATCGCGCAAACTGCCGCGATCGGGGTGAACAACATCACCAAACCAAGCCGCGTCTCATCGA
>JACMNW010000337.1 GCA_014378345.1 Pseudorhodobacter sp.
ACGCCGCGCCGCATCACCTGCAAAGGCCCGGCAGCGCGCCCTGACAGAATCTCGTCTGCGCCCTCAAAATCGCCCGCTGATGCCAGCGCAAGCGCCTTGTGATACAGGCCAAAAGCCTTCATCCCATCAACTTTTGTCAGGGCATCAAAGCCAGCCAAAGCGTCGGACATTTTGCCACTGCCCAACTCGGCCCAGGCAGCGATCAGACCATCGGGCAGCGCGCCAACACTGGCCCCTGCCTTGCCGTCGCGAAGAATAGCCTCGTAATCATCCGCCGTGGCATGTTCGGCCATAATCGCAATCTGGCCCACCTGGCTTTTTGATCCGGTTTGTAAAAGCAACCGAGCCAAGTTTGCAGCCTTGGGAAAATCGCCCATTGCCACATGCGCCAGAACGGCACTTTCCAACAAAGCCGGATTTGCCGGATCAGCCAACAACGCCCGGCCAAACCAATCTGCGGCGGCTTGGTAATCGCTTGCACCGCCTGCTACTCTGGCTGCCAGATAGGCCCCGGCATCCTGTTTGTCCTCGGCGCGCGCCATTGGGGCAGAGGCAATCAGGGCGGCAAGGGTCAGGGCGGCAAACGGGCTGAAACTGGGTCTTGGCATAACGGGTTAAAATCCTTTGGCTATCTTGCCAATGGCTAAGGCGGCATTGCGCCCGTGGCAATCAAATGCACGGTGAATGTGCACCAATCTGCCACTTCTCGCGGAAATGTCAGAATGAAACGGCGATTGCGTTACATGTTGGGGTAATTCGGCCCGCCACCGCCCTGCGGTGTGGTCCAGTTGATGTTCTGTGATGGGTCTTTGATGTCACAGGTCTTGCAATGCACGCAGTTCTGAAAGTTGATCACAAAGCGTGGGTCTTTGCCCGCTTCGGCCACAACTTCATACACCCCTGCCGGGCAATAGCGTTGTGCTGGTTCCGCATATTGCGGCAGATTTACTGAAATCGGCACCGATGGATCTTTCAGCTTTAAATGCGCTGGCTGGTTTTCATCATGGTTTGTGAAACTGAACGCCACATTGGTCAGCCGGTCGAAGGACAGCACGCCATCGGGCTTGGGGTAATCAATCGGTGCAAAGTCCTTCGCCAGCCCGGTCGCCGCCGCATCTGATTTACCGTGCTTCAGGGTGCCAAACACGGTGAACCCAAAGGTATTGGCCCACATATCAATGCCGCCGCCCAGCAAGGATGCCACCAGCCCGTATTTCGACCATAGCGGTTTGACGTTGCGTACTTTTTTCAGGTCTTGCCCAATCGCCCCTGTGCGCACCTCGGTCTCATATGCCGTCAGCTCATCGCTGCTACGCCCTGCCTTGATCGCCGCAAATGCCGCCTCCGCCGCCGCTTTGCCCGACAGCATCGCATTGTGATTGCCCTTGATGCGCGGCACGTTCACCAGCCCTGCGGTGCAGCCCAGCAACGCCACGCCGGGGGCCACCATTTTCGGGATAGACTGCCAACCGCCTTCGGAAATTGCGCGCGCGCCATACGCCACGCGTTTGCCACCCTTTAAAAGGTCTGCAACCATTGGGTGATGCTTGAAACGTTGGAATTCCATATACGGATACAAATGCGGGTTCTGATAGTTCAGATGCACCACAAAACCCACATAGACCTGATTGTTTTCAAGATGATAGATGAACGACCCGCCGCCTGCATTGCTGCCCAAAGGCCAGCCCATGGTGTGAGTCACGCTGCCTTCTTTATGTTTGGCGGGATCAATTTCCCAAATTTCCTTCATGCCAAGGCCAAACTTCTGCGGGTCTTTACCCGCAGACAGATCGTATTTCGCGATCACTTCCTTGGCCAAAGAGCCCCGCACACCTTCGGATAGGAACACGTACTTGCCATGTAATTCCAGCCCCGGCTCGTAATTCGGGCCGTGGCTGCCATCTGGCAAAATGCCAAACTCACCCGCCACTACACCTCGCACAGAATTATCGTCACCGTAAACCAGCTCTGAACAGGCCATGCCGGGGAATATCTCTACCCCCAACGCCTCGGCCTGGCTCGCCATCCAACGGCAGACATTGGCCATCGACACGATGTAATTGCCATGGTTGCTCATCAACTTTGGCATTGGCCAGTTGGGAATGCGCACCTTGCCCGCTGGCCCCAGCAGGAAAAAATTATCTTCAACCACTTCGGTCTTGATCGGCGCGCCGAGATCCCGCCAATCGGGCATCAGTGCATCCAGCCCCGATGGGTCCAGCACAGCACCCGACAGGATATGCGCGCCAATCTCTGACCCTTTTTCCAGTACAACAACCGTCAAAGCAGCATCCAACTGCTTTAACCGGATCGCGGCCGACAGCCCCGCAGGCCCGGCGCCCACGATAACAACGTCATAATCCATCTTTTCGCGGGCAATACTCTGGGTCATTGGAATGATTCCTGGAACGCGCTGCAGTTGATATAATATTGCGTTGGGTTTGCCCCAAGCCCCAGCGCTCGTCAATCGCGACGCAACAGCGCATCGGCCAATCAACCGTCAAATTCGCCATACCCCTTGCATTTACGCGGCGTCTCGGTTCATCTGTTACTCTATAGGATGCAATGCCATGGCCCAGAAGGGCTGTGGCTTTGTGATTTGTGAGTGAGGCCGATGGAAAAGATCCCGATGACCCGCGCGGGCCATACAGCATTAGACGCTGAGTTGAAGGTGCTGAAATCAATTGAACGCCCGGCCGTGATCCGCGCGATTGCGGAAGCACGCGAACATGGCGATTTGTCAGAAAACGCCGAATACCACGCCGCGCGTGAAAAGCAGAGCTTCATCGAAGGCCGCGTGAAAGAGCTTGAGGCGCTGTTATCGCTGGCCGAGGTATTCGATCCGGCCAAATTGTCAGGCGCCATCAAGTTTGGTGCAACCGTTACGTTGGTGGATGAAGACACCGAAGAACACCGAACGTTCCAGATTGTCGGCGAACAAGAAGCTGATATTGAAAAGGGCCTTCTGAACATCCGCTCGCCGCTTGCGCGCGCGCTGATTGGCAAGGACGAAGGCGACAGTATTGATGTAAAAACCCCCGGCGGCCAGCGCGGCTATGAAGTGCTGCGCGTGCAGTTTATTTGATCTTTTACCTCGGATCGGGCCATTATGCCGGAACCAAAAGCACGGCTTGCAGACCTTGGGCGCAATGCCCCTGACGACGGCCAAGCCAGCCTTCGTTTGTCGCGCTATGCGGCAGGTGGCCTAAGCGCCATCTGGGTGCTGGCGGTTGTGCTGTATCTGACCTTTGGCACGCCAAATGATGGCACCGGCACGCTTGGCCTTGTGATGACGCTGCTCTTGGTGTTTTTACCGCTGGCGCTGATCTGGGTGGCGATTTCCACGCTGGGCAGCATCCGGTCGCTGCGTGCTGACGCTGCCCGCCTGCAAGCGTCTGTCGATGCCATGCGTTTGGCCTATGTGGCAAATCAACAAGCATCGGGTGCCGCGGCCGCCAAACCATCGGTGGAAAAAAAGCTTGATGAAATTGCCGCAAGCCAAAAACAGGCCGAAACCGCGCTTGCCAGTTTTACCTCGCGGCGAGACGCTGCGCTTACGGTTGCCTCTGCCGATGGCAAAGCGGCGCTTGCCGCCCCAAGGCCCGCGTTTGAGGATGAAGAACCAAGCCTTGCGCTTGGCACTCCGGCGGAAGAATTGCGTCCGCCTTTGTCGATCATAGATTTCATCCGCGCGCTCCAGTTCCCCGAAAATGCCGATGACCGTGACGGCTTTCGCGCGTTGCGCCGTGCGTTGGAAGACCGCAAAGTTGCCAAGCTGATCCGGGCCGCCCAAGACGTGCTGACCCTGCTTAGCCAAGAGGGCATCTATATGGACGATCTTACCCCAGACCGCGCCCGCCCCGAGGTATGGAGGCGGTTTGCCAACGGCGAACGCGGCCGCGCTATTGCGGGCCTTGGTGGCGTGCGAGATAGGTCTTGTCTGGCCTTGACCGCATCACGCATGCGCGAGGACACCATCTTTCGCGATGCCGGCCATCATTTCCTGCGTACCTTTGACAAGACCTTTGCCGAGTTTGAGAAAAATGCCAATGACGCCGATCTGGCCGCTATGGCCGAAACCCGCACCGCGCGCGCATTCATGCTGTTTGGCCGGGTAACCGGCACGTTTGACTGACCCCGCTTATCGGACCTTGCGGTCTTTTGCGCTGCCGCTTGCAAAAAGTGCCCGCAGGGCCACGACAAGCAATCAGGACAAATTTCGCACCATCGTGGTCGCCGCCGAAAATCCAAATACCCACCTAAGCATCCCTATGCGCGATGTGCGTGTTGCTACAAACCCTTGCCGTTCATACAAAGCCCGCGCACGTGGGTTTACATCAATCACATCCAGCCGCACCGATGGGTAACCACGGGCGCGACCCTCGGCGCAAATCGCGTCAAGTAGTGCTGTGCCAACACCTTGGCCCCGCGCCGTGTCTGCCACACAAATTCCATCCATCAAGAAGCGGTGATTGTCCAAGTCCCGCTCCAGCAACCACAAAATACCGGCACGCCACAACGCCCCGAATGTGCCGTAAATGCCGATCAAATCAACCAACCCGCCACCCGCAAAGGCCCCACCGGGCGATTTGAACCCGACCAGCCCCAACAGCACGCCATCGTCTGCCAGCGCCACAATCGCATGATCGCCCTGCATCACCTTATCCAGCAGCGCAAAGGCCAGCCGTTCGGGCCCCAACACCCGCCCCAGCTTACCACCAAACGCCTGCCAATAAAGCCGTGCCGCATCATGGCGCAGGTGGTCTGGCAAGCCGTGGTGGATGATAACTCTCACCGTAACGCCCCTTCCAACGCTTCTGCATGCCCCGCGCCAAGGATCCAGCCTTCCTCCGTTTGCGCGGGCGCATCCAGCAAAACGGCCAGCCCACCCTGCGCAGATAAAACCCGCAAAGCCTTGGCCAATAGCCGCACCTGTGCTGCATCCTTAATCTCACCCGCCGCAACGGCAAGCGCTACATCGCGCGCCAGCAAGGATGGGTAAACCTCGGCCAACACCAGCGCGCCCAACGCCCCGTCAAACGGCCAAACAGCACATCCCTTTCGCCGTGCCAACCGCGCGATCATCGGCAGGCCCGTCAACGCCTGCGACCCCACTGACCCGGTGGTATAAAGCTTCCAAACCGGTTGCGCGCGCGGCACTATGCCTTCAACCACGCGCCGTTCCGCCAACCCAAGCCCGGCATAATCCACCAGTTTGCGCGCAGGCAGGTTGGGCAGATTTAACCCTGCTGGCCGCCCCCAAAATGGCCCCGTTCCACCAAAGCGGGCGTTTATGCCTGCCGCCAGTTGAAACCGATTGCTTCGATTATCCGGGCCGGTCACCAAATTGGCCTCCAGCCAATCCCACACTGCGCGCGCCTCGGGCTTGCCTGTCAACCCCGCGGCAAAGCCAGTTGGATAGCCCAACGGAAAATCAAAACCCGCCAACACCCGTCTCCCTGCCAGCGCCTCCGTATCGAGTACTGTAACCAAAGCCGCCTCTGCCGCCGCCCGCGTGCGGTGATAACTGACATGCGTAGCGCCGCCTTGCGCCACGCCAATCCAGATCGCATCTGCCGTCGCTTTCGCTGGGGACGGCACATTAGCTGCCGACCAATCCACCACAATCACCGTGTCAAACGGAGGCACCGTATCAAACGCCTGCAAGCCCCACCTCGCGCAGAATGAAATCGGCAATGGCGCCGGTGTCGTTCAAATCCAACACCGGCACCGTTAACACGGCCAGTGCCGCATCCGTCGCCACCGCCCGCACCATCGGATCGCCCGGTTGAATAAGATCATGCCCCGCCTCGCGCCGATACACCTCGATCTTGGGGTGTGAATCGCGTTTATAACCTTCGACCAGAACCAGATCGACCGGGGCCATCCGCGTTAGTATCACCGCCAAATCCGGCTCACTCCCCCGATGTTCGCGCAGCAATGCCATCCGGTCGGCCGATGCCAATACTACCTCTTCCGCGCCCGCAGTGCGGTGGCGGTAGGTGTCTTTGCCAGGCTGGTCCAGATCGACATCGTGGTGCACATGCTTCACGGTCGAAACCCGAAAGCCACGGCCCGAAATTTCAGCCACCAGCCGTTCCATCAAACTGGTCTTGCCCGCATTCTTCCAGCCGATCACGCCGTAAATGTTCATGACCTGGCCCCCATAATCGCCTCTGCTGCCGCCAGATCCTCTGGCGTGTTCAGGTTCACAAACGCGCCGTCATCGCCAAAGTCTGCCCGCACAGCCCCATGGCTGCGCGCAAAATCCATCACTCTGGTTTTGGCTCCGGACACCAAGAATGCCCGCAAATCCCCGCGTAAACCGACGGGCCACAGCGAAGCCGTCGGGTGGTCCTCCCCACCACTGGCCGCAATCGCCACACCGCCCAAAGACCCTTCTGCCGCCAAACATAGCCGCGGGACCAGATCACTGGGCAAAAACGGCGTATCCACTGCCACCGAAACCACCGCCGTTGCCCCCAAGGGTGCCGCCCAATCCAAGGCTGCCAGAATGCCAGACAGCGGCCCCTGACTGCTGTCATCCGCCAAAACTGGAACCCCGGCACCAAACCGTCCAGCATCGCCGTTGGCTGAAATCACAATCCGTTCCACCTGCGGCGCAAACCGATCCTGCACTTGGGAAAGCAAGCTTTGCCCGCCAAGCATAATAAACGCCTTGTCCCGCCCGCCCATCCGAAGCCCTGCCCCGCCTGCAAGGATCACGCCAAAAATCCGCATCAAATTCCCACCTGTAATGCCATATTGCACAACCAGCCCCTTTTGCCTAAGCCCTTAGAACACCGCGGTAAAGCGCGCGGTCGCGCCATAGGACGCATCTCGCCATGCCAGCCCCCAGTTCGGCCTCCTTTCGCGGTTGCCGCCATGCGATGCCATTCTTGATCGTTGTGGTGCCCTTTGCCATGCTGTTTGGCGCGCTGGCCACCGATGCAGGTCTATCCCTATTCGAAGTGATCACCTTTTCCGCTGTGGTCTTTGCGGGTGCCTCGCAATTTGCCGCCCTGCAACTGATGCAGGACCACGCACCCTTGTTGGTGATTTTGGCCACTGCGCTGGCCGTTAATCTGCGCATGGTTATGTATTCCATCGCCCTGTCGCCGCATCTTGGCCCGGCGCCGCTTGGCATCCGTGCTGCCATTGCTTATTTTCTGGTCGATCAAAGTTATGTCACCAGCGTGGCCGAATTTGATCGCAACCCTGCGCTGACCCTGCCTGAAAAGATCGCCTATTTCTTTGGCACCATCACGCCCGTCGCCTTGCTTTGGTATATCGCAACCTATCTAGGCGCCCGGCTTGGCCGCACGATCCCGCCGGACTATGCGCTTGATTTTGCGGTGCCTATCACCTTTCTGGCGATCATCGCCCCGATGATCCGGACTGTGCCCCATGTCGCGGCAACGGCTGTATCTATTCTTGGCGCACTTGCGCTGTTTAAACTGCCCTATGGCACGGGTCTTTTGGTCGCGGGGGTGTTGGCAAAGGCAACGGGCGCCACGCTCGAATATCTGTTAGATCGCAAGGCCGCACAAAATGGCGATTGATAAATCGACGCTCTGGACGGTGATCGTGGTGCTGGGGATTGGCACCTTTATGATCCGTTTTTCGTTCCTTGGCCTGCTGGGCAACCGCACATTGCCCGGCTGGTTGCTGCGCACGCTGCGTTACACGCCAATGGCCGTTCTGCCCGGCTTGGTTGCCCCCGCAGTCCTGTGGCCCGCAGCAACGGGAGGAGAGGTTGATCCCGCGCGCCTGACCGCAGCTT
This sequence comes from Pseudorhodobacter sp., assembly GCA_014378345.1. GTDB lineage: Bacteria > Pseudomonadota > Alphaproteobacteria > Rhodobacterales > Rhodobacteraceae > JACMNW01. Next base: position 7,784 of record JACMNW010000337.1, read on the forward strand.
TGGCCACCATTGCCATCGGGGTGATCACCCGCAACCTGATGTCTGCCATCATCGGCGGCGGGGCCACGCTTTACGCGATGCTCTGGCTATTTGGCCAATGACTATCGCGGCGCGTCCTTCGCCTGAACCAACAGGACGCCATGGTTTTTATCGGCACTGTCATCAGTGATGGTGCGGCTTCGAACACCCGGCAACTTACCAAAGGCATCCGACAGTTTCTTGGGGAACCACGTCGATCCCAGGCTTTCGAAACCCGGAACACCGTTTAGAATTGCCGAAACTGAATTTGAACATTGCGCTTTTGGCACCGCGCCATAGGCTTCGGCGCGTTGTTTGACCAGTTCGGCCACACCCGGCGCGACCACGATGGTTTGCTCGATCACCCGGAAGGTTTCGCGCGCGTGATAGTCGATGTAGAAACTCAAAATGCGCGGCGTGATGCCGTAATGCACATCATTGCGCTCAGGAATGCGCGGGTGGTGCCACGTACCTGCCGGATCAAACATCACCTGCTGCGAGGCGTTGATCAGCAACCCTGAGTGCGCGCCTGCGCCCGAGCGGTTATTGATAACGGTGTAAAGCGTGATCGAGGTCGGTGGTTCTGCCACAAAGCGTGCCCCATCTACGGCCCCTTGCGGCGCATAGACCGAGTCCGCCGCACAGGCTGAAAGCCCAATCAGGGCCACAAAACACAAAATCAAGCGGCGCATAGCGGCTTCCTTCAGATTACGGATCACGCGTTGACAAGTGCCATGAAAATCAAAAGGGCAACGATGATCACGCCTCCCCAACTGACCATGCGCATAAACCCCGCGAAGGTCTTTTCCTGCGCCTTGATGTCCATGCTGCCCTGCTTGTGCTCAGCCATATCTCGCCTCCAGGTAAACTACGTTTCTTGCCGCATAGCTGATAAATCAAGCCATGTCACGGGGGCGAAATGCGCCGTTTTGGCACTGTGGCCCAATCATACCAAGCGGCAACCACTAGGCAGACGCATCGCCACTCTCGCCGCCATCCCAACCTGTTGTCAGTCGAAACCCAATCCGTCGTGCGGGGGCGTCGTCTTGCACCTTGCGCATCGCGCGCAAGATAACAGAAACCTGCGCCACATGCTGGATCAACTGCGTTTTCGCACCCTCTTCATCGCGGCCATAGAAGGTGACGATATCGGGATCGAAATATCCCAACCCTTCAATCCGCAGAACCCCCGCTTCGCCGCCCGCAAAGCCCATCGCGATTTCATGTGTTGCGTCCAACTGCGCCTCGAAATTACGGATGTAGAGGATAAGGCGGTGATACATTGATTCGGCCGGGCTTTTGGGGCCGGTATCTTGTGTGTCCGCCGGTGCTTTGCCTGCCATGCCGAATCCCTTAGTTGTGGATCACAAAGACCCAGGCGCCGTCTGCCCGCAAAGATCGCGAAACCTCGCCCCGATGCAACAGATAGTTCATATGTGCTACCGCCTCTACCAAGGCCAGCCCGTATTCCCCAGCACCGATCTCGCGCCGAAAAAGCGGTGCAAAACACTGCACAGCCGTTGCAGGCACTGCGAGAAACGTCCGCAACCGGTCCAGCGCGGACTGATGGTTCGCCACCAATTGCGTCAGGCGAAACGGCAAGCCACGGTAGGGCAGTTTGTGGCCCGGCAGCACAAGCTGATCAGCGGTCGCAAAAGGCACAAAGCCAGTGGTCGATTCTATCCAATCTTGCAAAGGGTTCGCCGCGGGCTCAGTTGGATAGACCCCAATGTTTGCCGAAATGCCTGGTAACAGCTGATCACCACCCAAAACAACCTCACCGTCACTGCTCCACAATGTTGCATGGTCCG
>JACMNW010000338.1 GCA_014378345.1 Pseudorhodobacter sp.
GCAGTAACAGCAGGACAGATCCGCCAAGCTGCGCCATTTTTCTGGCATCAGAAGCCCAGTCGGAGCTTATATCGCGCAAGATCGATTGCAGCCGAACAGTACCAAAGGTGACATCTGCAAAGGTAAGTGTGTCATCTTCCCAAGCCCTACCAAGCCGTCTGGCGGCTTCGGGTATATAGATATCAGCCAACATAACGGGCGAGATTCGGGCACCCCGCATATCTGGTTTCAATGCCTCTATCAAAGTTGCGTTATCGGTCAGCACAGCATCGGTCAGGCGCTGAACAATGGCCTCGGAGTAGACCGCGTCAGTTTGATTTTCGCGCGCAGCCAGCTTCGCTACGATTTCAGCGGCCAAACCTATTGACGCGCCCTGCACGCAATCGGCGACGCGATCCGAAACGACATATTGGCCATCCTGCATTGACAGCTCCAAGGGCCCATCCGAAAAAACTGCCGTCCTCTTTTGGCGGCATTACACGAAATCTACCTCTTTCATACTCTTTCCAACAAAAGAATGTCAAAGAAAATTGACACATTGCCCGGTGTCTGCTGGCCGAATTTTGCCATTGGTTGAAAAATTCCTTTATTTATTTCGATTTTCGGCTGAAAAATTGGCACTATCGCTTGGATTTGACGCAACACCAGATGCTGAAAAATATGTAACTTTTAGTTGACACTTTGTCTTGTGCGGTTAATTTGGGCAGACGAAGCCGACGTTGGGGGAACTACTAAGCAATGCAGTCGACTGTCCGAACCACGCCAAGAAAACGTCTTTATACAGTAGCAGAACGCGCCCGCCGCGATGCAACCGTCTGGACGATGGTACAGGGTCTGCTCGCACCGCTACAGTTTTTGGCCTTTGGCGTCTCGCTGTTTTTGGTGCTTCGATATCTTGTCACCGGGGCGGGTTATGACGCCGCCACAATTTCAATTCTGGTCAAAACCGCGTTTTTGCTGGTGATCATGATCACCGGGGCGATTTGGGAAAAGAAAGTGTTCGGGCAGTATCTGTTTGCGCCCGCCTTCTTTTGGGAAGATGTGTTCAGCTTTGCCGTAATCGGGCTACATTGTGCTTATGTTGCAATGCTTTGGACGAACGGCCTGTCGCCAAACGGTCTGATGCTTTTGGCGCTGGCAGCCTATACGGCCTATGTCATCAACGCGGGTCAATTCATCTGGAAGCTGCGCCAAGCCCGGCTTGATATGCAGGTGCCCGCATGAGCCTTGATATGCCAGCAAAAGGGTGCCGCGACACACCCGTTCTCAAAGAACGCGGTCAGCGCGAGGTGTTTTGCGGCCTGACCGGGATCATCTGGCTGCACCGCAAGATGCAGGACGCATTCTTTCTGGTGGTGGGCAGCCGCACCTGTGCGCACCTGCTGCAATCGGCCGCCGGGGTGATGATTTTTGCAGAGCCAAGGTTCGGGACGGCGATTCTTGAAGAGAAAGATCTGGCTGGGCTTGCCGATGCCAATGTCGAGCTTGACCGCGAAGTGGCGCGGCTATTGTCACGCAGACCTGACATTCGGCAGCTGTTTTTGGTTGGATCGTGCCCATCCGAAGTGATCAAGCTGGATCTGGGCCGGGCGGCGGAACGTCTGTCTGGCCAGCACAGCCCGCATGTGCGGGTTTACAGTTATTCCGGATCTGGGATCGAGACGACCTTTACCCAAGGCGAGGATGCGTGTCTTGCCGCGATGGTCCCTGCCCTGCCCGCAACCGCTGCACGCGAATTGCTGTTGGTAGGCGCGCTGCCCGATGTGGTCGAAGATCAGGCGCTTGCTTTGCTGGCGGCCCTGGGTGTGGGGCCAGTACGCTGCCTGCCCGCGCGCCGTGCGGGCGATATGCCAAGCGTCGGGGCGAATACGGTTTTTGCGCTGACCCAGCCGTTCTTAAGCGACACGCGTGAGGCGCTGATGCGGCGTGGCGCGCGGGCGCTGCCAGCGCCTTTTCCGTTTGGCGAAGAAGGCACGACGGCTTGGCTGCAAGCGATTGCGACGGAGTTTGGTGTATCGCCTGAAGTGTTTGAGGCGGTAACCGCAGCACCGCGTGCCCGTGCCCGCAAGTCCGTGGCGGTTCATGCCGATACACTGGCGGGCAAGTCGGTGTTCTTTTTCCCCGACAGCCAGATGGAAATTCCCTTGGCGCGGTTTTTGACCCGCGAATGCGGGATGACTGCTGTCGAAGTCGGTACGCCCTATCTAAACCGCGATGTGGTCGGGCCTGATCTGGATTTGCTGGCCGAAGGGCCGGTGATTTCTGAAGGTCAGGATGTGGATTTGCAGTTGGACCGCGTGCGTTCGTCGCGCCCAGATCTGACGGTTTGCGGGCTTGGCCTTGCAAACCCGCTGGAATCCGAAGGGCTGACGACCAAATGGGCCATCGAACTGGTGTTCACGCCCGTGCATTTCTACGAACAGGCCGGTGATCTGGCAGGGCTGTTTTCACGCCCGCTGCGCCGCCGCGCACTTCTTTCGCAGGAGGCTGCGGAATGAAGCTGACGCTGTGGACATATGAAGGCCCGACCCATGTGGGGGCTATGCGTGTAGCCACCGGCATGAAGGGTTTGCACTACGTTCTGCACGCGCCGCAGGGTGATACCTATGCGGACCTTTTGTTCACGATGATTGAGCGCCGCAATGCGCGGCCCCCGGTCACTTATACCACCTTTCAGGCGCGTGATCTTGGCGGCGATACCGCGAACCTGTTCAAAGACGCCGCGCGCGATGCCTATGCCAGGTTCAAGCCCGAGGCGATGATTGTTGGCGCGTCTTGCACGGCGGAACTGATTCAAGATGATCCCGGCGGCCTTGCCGAAGCCATCGGCCTGCCGATCCCTGTCATTCCGCTGGATTTGCCAAGCTATCAGCGCAAGGAAAACTTCGGCGCGGATGAGACGTTCTTGCAGATCGTGCGGGCTTTGGCCAAACCAATGGCCCGCACCGAAGCCATCACTTGCAACCTGCTCGGTGCCACCGGCCTTGGCTTTCGCCACCGCGATGACATCACCGAAGTCACCGCCCTGCTGGCCCTGATGGGCATCACCGTCAACGTTTGTGCCCCGATGGGCGCGCGTCCGTCCGATGTGGCGCGCATGGGGGCTGCGCATTTCAATGTGCTGCTGTACCCCGAAACCGGCGAATCCGCCGCGCGGTATGCTGAGAAAACCTTCGGCCAGCCCTACACAAGGGTTGTGCCAATCGGCGTCGGCGCCACCCGCGATTTCCTGCATGAAGTGGCGGGGATCACCGGGCTTTCGCCAAAGGTCGATGAGTCGCGCCTTCGCCTGCCGTGGTGGTCTGCGTCGGTGGATAGCACTTACCTGACAGGCAAGCGCGTGTTCATCTTTGGCGACGCCACCCATGTGATGGCCGCTGCCCGCATTGCCGCGACTGAGATTGGGTTCGAAGTGGTTGGCATGGGCTGCTACAACCGCGAATTCGCCCGCCCCATGCGCACCGCCGCCAAAGCCTACGGCTTGGAGGCGTTGATTTCGGATGATTATCTGGAGGTCGAGGCAGAGATTGCCCGCCTGCAGCCGGAACTGATCCTTGGCACCCAGATGGAGCGCCACATCGGCAAGCGGTTCGGCATTCCCTGCGCCGTGATCTCGTCCCCCGTGCATGTGCAGGATTTCCCGGCCCGCTATTCGCCGC
>JACMNW010000339.1 GCA_014378345.1 Pseudorhodobacter sp.
CGCCGTGCCCATTTCCTGCATGTTCATCAGCCACGACGCTTCGCCCGCCACGTTGATCACCAACGCCTCCGGATGCGCTATTTGCACACCCACCGATGCTGGCAGCCCGTACCCCATTGTCCCCAATCCCCCGGATGTCATCCACCGGTTCGGCTCCTCAAACCCCAGATACTGCGCCGCCCACATCTGGTGCTGGCCAACTTCGGTGGTGATATAACGGTCCATCCCCTTGGTCAGCACCTCCAGCCGTTGCAGCGCGTGCTGCGGCTTGATCACCGTCGCAGAATTCTTGAACACCAGACACTGCTTGGCGCGCCACTCGGCAATCTGCGCCCACCATTTCGCCAACCCCGCCTTGTTCACCTGCGATCCCCGCGCCTTCCACTGCGCCAGAACCTCGGTCAAAACCGCCGCCACATCGCCGATAATCGGCACATCGGTGCGGATCACCTTGTTCAGCGATGACGGATCAATATCAATATGCACCTTCTTTGAATGCGGACTGAAATCCTTGATCCGCCCGGTGATCCGGTCATCAAACCGCGCGCCGATGTTGATCATCAGATCACAGCCATGCATCGCAAGGTTTGCCTCATAAAGCCCGTGCATCCCCAACATGCCCAGCCAGGCCTCACCCGAAGCCGGATACGCCCCCAACCCCATCAACGTCGATGCCACCGGAAACCCCGTCGCTGCCACCAATTCGCGCAGCAACCGCGATGCCTCTGGCCCCGAATTGATCACCCCGCCGCCGGTATACAAAATCGGCCGCTCCGCCACCTCCATCATCTCGACCATCCGCGCGATCAACCCCGCATCGCCAACCGTTTTCGGCTGATAATGCGCCACCCGCGACGCCGCCTTCGGCGTATAAACCGCCGTCGCAAACTGCACGTCCTTCGGAATATCAATCAACACCGGTCCCGGCCGCCCGTGCGTTGCCACATGAAACGCCTGATGAATGGTTTCTGAAAGCTTTGCTGTGTCCTTCACCAGCCAGTTATGCTTGGTGCAGGGCCGCGTAATACCCACCGTATCCGCCTCCTGAAAGCCGTCGGTGCCAATCATGAACGTCGGCACCTGGCCCGTCAGCACCACCAGCGGGATCGAATCCATCAACGCATCGACCAACCCGGTCACCGCATTCGTTGCCCCCGGCCCAGAGGTCACCAGCACAACCCCCGGCTTGCCGGTAGACCGCGCATAGCCTTCCGCTGCGTGAACCGCCCCCTGTTCATGCCGCACCAGAATATGCCGGATCTTGTCTTGCTGAAAAATCGCATCGTAAATCGGCAGCACCGCCCCGCCGGGATAGCCAAAGATCACCTCGACCCCGTGTTCAATCAGGGCCTGAACCACCATTTCCGCACCCGTCATTGATTTGGTCGTCATAGCTTTGGTCATCGCTTATCTCCATCTGCCGCACGCGCGGCCCATCGGTCAACAAAAAGCCCCCGGGGTTTAATCGGGGGCGCATGGCAATCTGTTGGGGCGTCCGTTACCGGGCCATGCGCCAAAAACTGTCTAGAATTACCACACTGTGCATCACGCACTCCATTTTTATCGTTTCTGGACCGTATTTGCATTGGCAGGGGGCGTCAACGGCTAAAACATGAATAATCTATCGCCACGGGCATAAATATTGATTTTTTCTTTCAAAAATAGCCGCATAAACGTAATATTCATTAATATCGCCGCCATTGACCTGTAACTGCACCGCGCGACTCGCAGCATTTCGCCGATCACTGACAACGCTGCAAAACTGTCACCCCGGTATCATCGCGCCGTTACATAGCATTTTTAACTTTGACCCAGCACCGCCATCCCGCCGTCATATCCAGTCTTAAAACCACGGAGCATTTTCATGAACGACTTAGACACGAAATCCCTATCTTTTGATGCCTATGATGAATTGCGACACCCTCGCCCGGCAGAGCAAGACTTTGACCGCGTGGTCACCGCCGCCCTGTCACGCCGTGGGTTCCTCACCCGCATTTTGGCCTTTGGCTCTGGCGCTGCGGTAATGGGCTTAGGCTCAATGATGTCGTCCACATCGGCACTGGCCCAAGTCACCATCCGCTTTGCTTTCAAACCCATCCCCATCGCCACAGATTTCGCCGTCACCGTGCCCGAAGGCTATTCCACCCATATTCTCGCCAAATGGGGCCAGCCGCTGTTCGCGGATGCCGAAGCCTTCAATCCTGAAACCGGCATGACCGCCGCAGGCCAGTTGCGCAGCTTTGGTGAAAACACCGACGGGATGGAGCTGTTCAATATTGCCGGGCGCGAAGTCATGGTCGTGAACCATGAATATGTGAATATCGAGGTCAACCTGCCAAAAAACCCGGACAATCTGCCCGCCAACGCAGATGACGTTCTGATGCTGCAACACGCGCAGGGCGTCACCGTCATGGAAGTGGCCGAAACCCCCGCAGGTTGGGAAATTGTGGTGGACAGCCCGTATAACCGCCGCATAACCCAAGTCACCCCGATGGTGATCTCCGGCCCCGCTGCGGGCCACGACCTTTTGAAAACCGACGCCGACCCAACAGGCATGGCCGCCCTTGGCACCATGAACAACTGCGGGGCAGGGCGCACGCCTTGGGGCACGTATCTGACCTGCGAAGAAAACTTCAATTCCTATTTCGGCTCCACCGATGCCGCCCTTGCAGTATCGCCCGATTTTGACCGCTACGGCATCGGCGTAGAAGGCCGTTATGCCTATGAGAAATTCGATGCCCGTTTTGACATCGCCAAAACCCCGAATGAGCCCAACCGTTTTGGCTACGTGGTCGAAATTGATCCGTCAGATTCCACCTCCGTGCCCGTCAAACGCACGGGCCTTGGCCGCTTCAAACACGAAAACGCCGAAGTCGTGATCGCCAAAGACGGCCGCGTTGTGGTCTATCTAGGCGATGATGAACGCGGCGAGTTTCTTTATAAATACGTCTCGACCGATGCCTATGTTCCTGGCGGCGATACCTCGACCCTGCTGGACAACGGCCAGCTTTACGTCGCCAAATTTGCCGATGATATGACCGGTCAATGGCTTGCCCTGACACCCGACGCCACCGGCATGACCCTGCCCGAGACGCTGATCCACACCCGCCAGGCCGGATCAAAGGTCGGTCCCACCACCATGGACCGCCCTGAATGGGTGGCGGTAAACCCGGTCGCGGTAGAAGGCTATTGCTGCCTGACCAACAACGCCAACCGGGGTACAAAACCAAA